>CALBXO010000668.1 GCA_937890335.1 uncultured Pseudomonadota bacterium
TCTTGTTCGGGTGCACGAACTCGATCGGGTCCTCGATCGTCATGATGTGATCCGAGCGCGTCGAGTTGATGTGCTCAATCATCGCCGCCAGAGTCGTACTCTTCCCGCTACCGGTCGCGCCTGTGACGAGAATCAGGCCACGGCGCTCGTCGGCAATCTTGGCGCAGACCTTTGGCAGCAGAAGCTGCTCAATGGTCATGATCTTGAAGGGGATGACGCGGAACACCATGCCGATCGCGCCGCGCTGTTGAAACGCATTTACGCGGAAGCGGCCGACTCCGGGCACGCCGTAGGCGAGATCGCAGTCCAGATTCCGCTTGAAATGCTCGCGCTGGTGCTGGGACATGATCCCCAGCGCAATCTGCTGCAGATGATCTGGGGTC
Organism: uncultured Pseudomonadota bacterium; assembly: GCA_937890335.1. Taxonomy (GTDB): domain Bacteria; phylum Myxococcota_A; class Bradymonadia; order Bradymonadales; genus CALBXO01. The sequence goes on from CALBXO010000668.1 coordinate 384, forward strand.
AGACGCCGCGCGTCCCGAAGGGGCAGCAGATTGCCGTCAACCCGGAACATCGGCGGCAGTCCCGCCTTCAGGTGGATGTCGCTGGCGCCACCCTTCACGGCGACCTGCAGAATATGATTCAGGTCCGCTTCCATGCCCCTCCATGACGATGCTGTAAGCCGCCGGGAAGATATCACAGCCCCGGGACAAGTCATACCCCGCTGTGCACCCACAGCTTTGACGCCGCGCCCCCGCGCCCGATACTTTGCCAACGTGTACGAAACTCTTCTCGCCACGACTGCTTTGGTCTTTGGACTGTCCCTGTGGGGCGCCGCACATCTGGTCCGCTCACGCGTCGATTTCCGTGCCAGCTACAGCGCGGGCCGGCAGGACGGCCCGGTGCCCGGCTACGCCTTTTACCCTGCGCCCGCGATCCAATCGATGCGCTGGATGGTCGCCGGCGGCTGGGACGCCACCTCCCTGGAGACGTTTCACAGCCCCCAGCGCTCCCGGCTCGTCGTCACGGTGTCGCCAAGATTCGGAAGGTCCTCGTCCATCGACACACCCTCACTCCTCGAGCGTGCGACCCAGGATCTGCTGGAGCAGACAGGCGCTCACGTGGCCGTAATCGAGGTCACGTCGACGCCGACACAATCGAGTCAGATCGGGCAGTGGACGGCCATCGCGAGCAAAGATGGCCGCGGGTGGTCGGGCCTGGATCGCGACGCCTGGCTGGTCATCGAGGCACCGCCCAACCCGGAGCACCAGCCATGAGGTTCGAGTCGATTGCCATCGGTGACGAGCTGCTCGACGGTCGGGTCGTCGACGGAAACTCGGGCACCTTGGCCCGCGCGCTCCGGGAACGTGGGCACCTCCTGTCGCGAACGACCATCGTTCTGGACGACGAGCCGACCATCGTCGCCGCCCTGCGGGAGGCCTCAGACCGTGGCACAACCCACATTGTCGTCTCCGGCGGGCTCGGACCTACGGAGGACGACCTGACCCGCCAGGCCGCCGCCGCCTGGCTCGGCGTCGCCCTCGCCTTCGACGATGCGAGCATGACGACCATCGAGGGGCGGTTCGCGTTGGCGGGCATGGCGATCACCGACAACAACAGGCGGCAAGCGTGGTTCCCGGAAGGGGCGCGCATACTGCCCAACGACGTCGGCACGGCCCCCGCGTTCTCCGCCATGCTGGGTGCGATGCAAGCCTGGTTTTTGCCCGGCGTCCCCTCCGAGTACCTGTTCTTCCTGGAGAACCACCTCCTCCCGACACTGACCAAAGACGATCGCCAGCTGCGAACCGTTCGGCTCAAGTTCTACGGCATGACGGAGAGCAAGGTGGCCGCCATCGTCGCCTCCAACG
>CALBXO010000669.1 GCA_937890335.1 uncultured Pseudomonadota bacterium
TTGCCACGCACATGCATCCGGAGTGGACCTTCTTCATCATGGCCACCTCCTCGCTGCTCGGCTTTGTCGCCATCGCCGCGCTTATCACTCGCGGGACGCCCGGCGCGGTGTCGCGTCCCGACAGTTCCACCAAGGGTACCGGCCCCGGGATCTAACCAACCGACCGCACTGTCAGCGCGCCTCTTCGACCTCGACGGGAGCGTCCTCCTCAGCAAGGGCGCCCCAGCCATCGTCGAAGGAGCTTAGATCCATCTCGGGATGGGCGGTCATGGGGTCCAGGGGCAGGCCAGCGCCGAACTCCGGCTCCAGCTCCGGGATGTGCACGGGCGCCAGATCGACCGTCTCCTCCGCCAGGCGCTTCTCAAAGTCGTCCAGCTCCTTGTCCGCGAAGTCGTCTTTCTCGTAGTCCAGCTCGCCGGCGATGTCGTCCAGCTCCGACTGCTCAAAGCGCTCGTCCCACCGATCCGCCTCCTCCTCGACCTTCTCGGTCAGCGAGCGCTTCTGGGCGACGCGCGCCATCAGGTTCTGCTTGCGCGCCTCCTCCGGTGCGACGGCGACGCGGGTGCCGAACATCCGATCGACCAGGAGCCGGCCGTCTCCAAACAGGAAGAGGCACATGTCGATGAACATCGGGAGGAGGAACAGCCACAGGACGGTGCGCAGGAGGCCGCGCGCCACAGCCTGGGCATGAGAGATGGGTTCGCCGTCCTTGCCGACCAGCTGCTGCCGAACGGCCGCGCGCCCCAGGGAGCGGCCAGGGCCGAACACGCTGCTGTAGCCCGCTGAGTAGAGGAAGAGCAGCGGCCAGAACAGGACGGTCATGGGGATCAGGATCAAGGAATCGATGAGAAATCCGCCGATGCGCGCCAGGCGCGGGGCGGGGACAAAGCCGTCCGATGGGGCGAGGGCCGTGTGATTGGGCCCGTCGAGCACCTTCGCGGACGTACGGCTCATTCGTGTCATGAGTCTGAAACTCCGGGGTGTTGCGTGGAGTGCCCATGCGGGCACGGACGCAATCCTAAACACGCCGGTGCGCAGGACAAATCCTCAGCGGTGCGGATTTCCCACGGCGTCAGGGTTCGGGGGACGGCGCCGCGTCGGGTTGGGGCGTGCCGGCGCCGGCGTCGGGAGCCACAGGGGGCGCCTCGTCTGCGTCCTCCTTGGCCTCGTCCTCGGCCGCTTTCTCCGCCGCCTTCTCCGCGGCGTCGTCGGCCTCAGCCTTGGCCTCTTCCTCCTCCTCCATCTCGTCTTCGACCTCGTCCATCAGGCCATCCAGTTCAGATCCGGGGGACCCGTTGTCCTCTTCCATCTCGTCGTCGACCTCGTCCATCAGCGCATCCAGTTCAGAACCTCCCGCGCTGTCGTCGCCCTCACCAGCCTCGCCGGCTTCGTCGCCGTCGTCTCCGCCCGCAGACTTGGGTGTCTCACGCACCTCTTTGTCCGGGAAATTGACGATGAAGGACTGCCCCTTGAGCAGTGAGACCGGTCCCAGGGCGATCGTCGGCACGTACGTGATGACGAGCAGCGTCCCGAGCATCAGCAGCATGAATGGCACGACGGCGCGGATCACCTCGGACAGTTTCTTGCGGAAGATGGTGCTGGACACGAACAGATTCAGGCCGACCGGCGGGGTCAGGTATCCGATCTCGAGGTTGACGATGAAGATGATCGCCATATGCAGCGGGTGCACGCCGAGCTGGAACCCGATGGCCGCCAACAAGGGCACGAGGATGAGGATCGCGCTCAAGATGTCCATCAAGCAGCCCACGATGAGCAGCAGGATGTTCATGATGATGAGGAACGTGACCAGGTTCAGGTCCCAGCTGACGATCATCTCGACCGCCTTCTCCGGGATCTGGGCCAGCTCCAGGTAGCGGTTGAAGCCCAACGCGAGCGCCATGATGATCAGCAATGTCCCCATGAGCACAGCGCTGGAGCTCAGGATGCGCGGGAGATCCTCGACCTTGATGGAGTGGTGGATGAAGAACTCGACGATGAGTGCGTAGACCACCGCCACGCAGGCGGCCTGCGTCGGGCTGAACACGCCGGAGTAGATCCCACCGAGGAGAATCACGGGGAAGAGCAGCGCCCAGATGCCGCGCTGGAAGGTGCGGGCGACTTCGGGGAACGAGAACTTCGTGGTCGGCACCTTGTGCTTGGCGCCGACGAACATGGCGTACCCCGCCAGCACCGCGGCGATCAGCAACCCCGGCCCGATGCCAGCCAGGAAGAGGTCGGCGACACCCGTGCTGCCGCCACCCGAGCTCAACGTGTACCCAGGCGGATCCGCGAACTGCGTGGGGTCTACGATGGCGTAGACGATCATCGGGATGGACGGCGGGATGAGGATGCCCAGCGAGCCGGCGGAGGTGACCAGGCCGTTGGCGAACCGGTCGGGGTAGTTCGCGTTGATGAGCGCCGGGTACATGATGGACCCGATGGCGATCACGGTCACAGGACTCGACCCCGATATCGCGGCAAAGAAGACGCACGCGAACACCGTAGCGACGGCCAACCCGCCGGGAAGCCAGCCCAGCAGCGACTTGGCAAAATCAATGAGACGGGTGGCGATGTCCCCCTCGGTCATGAGGGCGCCAGCCACCACAAAGAACGGCACGGCGAGGAGCACCTGGTTGTCGATGAGGTTTCGGGTCTCGTCGATGACCGCCGTGGAGACCTGGTGTGGCTCCGACAGGACGCCGCTGAACAGGAGGCAGTAGACCGCCACCGCGCCGATCAAGACGTAGAGCGGCTCGCCGAGCAGAATGATGAGCAGGATGAGGGCGATGAGGCCGATGATCACGAGCGTCGTCATGCCGCCGCCTCCTCGGCCGCATCCGCGTCCTGTGCATCCTTCTCGCTGCCGACGGCGGCGGCGATGCTCCGAGCGCCAAATCGCAGCGCGATGATCGTGAACGCGAGCGGTATGGCGCAGACCAGCAGCCAATCCGGGATCTCACCGGGTGTGGACCGCGCCCAGAACCGCCCGTACTCCTCGTGGAACATGTAGATGCCGCTGATGAAGACCAGGGCGCCGGTGAAGAACGCGGCGAAGGCGTAGCTGACGGTGTTGAGATATTTCAGGAACCGTGGTGGGCAGATCTTGCGGGCCAGATCGATCTTGAGGTGCCTGCCCTGTTTCGCAGCCATGGACGCGCCGAAGAAGGACGCCCAGAGGAGCATGAACAGGGCGCGTTTGTCGGCCCAACTGAAGCCGTCGGGCACCAGAGTGAACGCGGCGACGATCCCGAGGACCATCCCCACGCCGATTCCGATGGCCGCGCGGTTTTTCCCCTTCTTGTACAGGCCAAACACGATCGGGCCGAGCAGCCCGACCACCACGAGGACGTAGTACCAGGACGAGCGCTCGCCTCCGAGCCAGAGGGTCAAGCCGCCGATGCCGATGACCGCGGCGAGTATGCCCGTTGCCATGCCAAGCCGGACCGGCACGGCGCGCGCCGTCTCGCCGCGCCCGCGCGTGGCGGCGTAGGCCATCATCCAGAGGAAGATGGCGATGCCGGGCAGCGCCCACGGAACGGCGCCGCCCTCGGCCACCTTGGCGAGCTCGATCTTCTGGTTCACCGCAAAGAGCGAGACCAGGTAGACGAACTCGACCACGGTCATCGTCACCAGGGCGGCGATGACCAGGACGTACTCAACAATGTAGACGAGGTAATCGGCCCAAGCGGCGGACCAACCGAGTCCGCCGAGGGGGCCTTTCCAGGCCGATCTGGGGCCTGGAGCGACGATCTGTACGTCGCCCTCGAGCGGATTGGCCATGGGGGAGTCCTACTGGTTCTTCTCGATGATCTCGAGCATCTTCTTGCCCTTGCCGCCGACCTTCTTCTTGAAGTCAGCGTGGACCTTCTTGGTCTTTTTGGCGAAGACGGCCTTCTCGGCGGGGGTCATCCGGTACACGGTGATGCCCTTCTCCTCAAGGCTCTTGAGCAGCTTCGGCGTCAGCTTGCGGATGGAGTCGCGGCCCTTTTTGGTCTCTTCCACGCGCCCGTCGAGCAGGATCGCCTGCAGGTCCGCGGGGAGCTTGTCGAACCAGGCCTTGTTGAACGTGATGACGGCCGGCTGGTAGATGTGGTCGCTGACCGTCCAGCTGTCGATCTGGCTGAACCAGCTCGTGGCGAAGGCGAACAGCGGGGTGTTGTCAAAGCCATCGACCTGTCCGGTGCTCAGTGACGTGAGCACTTCGGCGACGCTGATGCGGACGGGGTTGCCGCCCAGCGCGGTGTAGGTCGCCTCGTGGATCCAGTTCTCCTGGGTGCGCATCTTGAGCGTGGCCAGGTCCTCGGGCGTCTTGATGATCTTGCCCTTGGTGGCGAAGTTGCGGTTGCCGTTCTCGCTGAACATCAGCAGCTTGAACCCGTTCTCCTCCAGAACCTCCTCGGTGATCTCGGTGAGGTGGTTGTCGATGATGCGGTCCGCTTCGGCCAGGTCCTTGAAGAGGTACGGCAGCTCAAAGACGCCCATCTCGGGCACCTCGTCCGCCATGGCTCCCGTGGACACGCCCACAGCCTGCAGCTCGCCGGACTTGCACTTGCGGACCAGCGCCTTCTCGTTGCCGCGCCCGAGGAAGAGCTTGACCTTGATGCGTCCGCCGGACTCTTTCTCCCACTTCTTCTTGATGCGCTTGAGCTGGCGCGCCCACGGGGTGCGCTCAGGCGCGACAGTCTGGAATTTGAGCGTGTAGACTTCGCCCTCCTGCGCGTCCGCAGTCGCGGAGGGCAGGGGGATAAGGCAGAAGAGCGCGACCGCCAGCACGGCCTTGAGGAATCGATTCAACATTGTGGATCCTGAGTGTGCGATGCGCGGGGATTGGGTCCGCGCGAGCCTGTGTTTGCGGCCTGGCTAGGAAGACAACGTCAGAACAGGTCGTCGATGTTCGCCATCAGCTGCTGCGCCTTGCGTTGCTCGAAGGTGTTCTCCGGCCGCAGCTCCGGCGCCTTGTCCAGATCGTAGTCGATCACGTGCTGGAGATGCTTGCGGAAAGCCTCCTTGTCGCCGGACTTCGTAGCGTTGAGCTCCGCAAAGAGCACGCGGGTCGCCAGGTAGTTCGGATCGGCGGCGATCGCCTTGTCGAAATACGCCTTGCTCTTCTCAATGTCGCCGCCGGGGAAGGGAAGCTTGGTGTAGTAGGCGCCAAAGTAGCGGTACGGCGCCGCCGAGAAGTAGAGCG
>CALBXO010000670.1 GCA_937890335.1 uncultured Pseudomonadota bacterium
CGGTGATAGTCGATCAGCAGGTAGGCCCCGGCGTCCGGGTCCACCAGCATCGCGCCCGCGCCAAAAAGGCTCCCGGCGAAGAAGATCGCCGTACTGAAGGCGATGGCCCGGATCTCGCTGCGAACCAGCCGCGGATAATCCACCGCAAAAAAGCGCCACAGCCGCCCCAGTCCAAAGCGCTTGGTGGCGTAGATGTGCGCGTACGCCCGCCCGACCAGACCGTTGAGGTAGCCGAGCAGCTCCGGATTGCCGGTCAGCGACCGCGCGCGCACCAGATCGCTGGACACGGACCGGTAGAGATTCGCGAACTCGCGGGCGTCGTCGACGTCCAGCCCCCCCAAACCCGAGCCGTCGATCTGCACGAGCAGAGCCTCGAGCCGGCGCCAGGTGGGCTGTTTGTCGTGAATGAAGGCGTTGACGTCCATGGTCCTACAGCAGCTGCCTGCGCTTCAGATCGACATACGCGTTGATGGTGTCCACCGAGATGTCCTCCGGTGGCCGATCGATGACGTGGGCGCCCAGCCGGGTCAGCTCACTTTTGAGAATCTCGCGCTCGCGCAGAAGCTCGGTCGCCACCGCGCGATCAAACACACCGTCCACGTCCTCCGGCACCTGGTGGCGCACCGCTTGAAGATGACTGTCCGCCATCGTCACACACAGCGGCAGGTGCCGCGGCAACAACAGGCGCGTGTAGTCCACGAGCGGCCGCGAGTGGTGCTCGTCGTGCAAATCCGTGAACAGCGCGACCAGGCTGCGCTTTCGCACGCGTCCCAGCAGGAACGTCACGAACGCCTCGTAGTCCACGTGGCACAGGTCGCTCTCGATGGCGTAGAGCGACTGGAGGATGCGCCGGTACTGCGCCCTTCCCTTGCCCGGCGCGAGAAACGTCCGGACGCCGTCCGCGAAGACAATGAGGCCCACGCGGTCGTCGCCCTTGATGGCCGTGTACGCCAGCAGCAGCGCCGCGTTGATCGCGTGGTCGAGCTTGCTCAACTCGCCAGTCCTGGACGCCATCAGGCGCCCGGCGTCGATGCAGATCACCACATTCTGGCTGCGCTCGGCCTCGTAGACCATCGTGATCGGCTTGCGCCGGCGCGCCGACGCCTTCCAGTTGATGTCCCGGTAGCTGTCGCCGGCGACGTAGTCCCGAAGCTTTTCGAACTCGCCACCACCGCCCTCGCGCCGGACGCTCTTGAGTCCCAGCATCTGCAGATCCGACAGCCGCGACGCCAGCCCCAGCTGTTTGACGCTCTGCACGTTCGGGTAGACCTTCGCGACCTCGCGGGCGGGCTGCACCATATGCAGCGTCGCCAGCTTCAAGCCCGACTCGACGCGCACCTGGATGTCGTCAAAGCGGTAGTCGCCACGGCGGATCGGCGTGACCATATAGGTGACCTGACGCCGCGACCCCGGGGCCAGCTCCACGCCGGGACCGACGCCACCGCCAGGCGTCAACTCGCGCGCGAGGCGTCGGCGCAGGCCCTCGGTGCCTTTGCCCTGTTCCTTCTCCGCCGTGACATCCCGATCTTCGTCAAAGATCCAGCGGTGCTGAGAGCGACGGCGGCCCAGCTCCAGCAAGCGCGGGCGCAGCGGCCGGTCGAGGACCAGCTCGTCGTTGGTGCCGATGTCGTCGCCAGCGGCCTCAAATTCCCCGGGATAGCCATCGCGGACCCACACGCGGACCGACTCGCGCCCATGGTTCTCCAGCGTCAGGGTCACCGGGTTGTCCGCGCCCACCGACAGACGCGGCGAACGGCTGCGCGTCACGACGACCTTGTGCCGCCGCAGGTTCATGTAATCAAACGCCAGGCCGGCCAGCAGCGTCACATCAAACGCGATGACCAGGTACAGGACATCCCACCAGAACGGCGCGGCGATCAGCGGCACCATGCCCAGCCCAGCCAGCAGCAAAAGCCGCTTGCCCGGCAGGCATCGCACCCGCGTCGGACGCTCTGCGTCCGTTGCCGTGGCCGCCTCCGACATCAGCGGGGGACCTCCACGGTGGCCAGGATCTGCCCGATGACCTCTTCGGTTGTGATGCCGTCGATCTCCACCTCTGGCTCGAGGATCAGGCGATGGCGAAGCACGGGATAGGCCATGAACTTCACGTCGTCGGGCGTGATGAAATCGCGCCCGCGCAACGCCGCCACGACCTTGGCGCATTTGAGCAGGTTGATCGACGCGCGCGGGCCGCCGCCGAGCAACAACGACGGCGACTGCCGCGTGGCGTGCACGACCCGGCGAATGTAGCTGACCATCGACGCCTCCGCGTGCACGGACTCCTGCGCCAGCACGCGCATGCGCTCGATGTCAGCGGCCGTCAGGATCGGTTGCACACCGGCCGCAGCGATGTCGTGAGGGTCGAACCCGCGGTCGAATTTGTGGAGAATCTCGTCCTCCTCTTCCGCCGTCGGGTAGGGCACCTTGACCTTCAGCAGGAACCGGTCCAGCTGCGCTTCGGGCAGCGGGTAGGTCCCCTCGCTCTCCACCGGATTCTGCGTGGCACACACCATGAACAGCGGGCCCAGGTCGTGGCGCTGCCCATCGATGGACACCGTGCGCTCCTCCATGGCCTCCAACAGGGCCGACTGCGTCTTGGCCGGCGCACGGTTGATCTCGTCGGCCAGGCACAGGTCGGTAAAAATCGGTCCCCGAGTCAGGTGAAACTTCTGATGCTGAAAGTCGAAGACGTTCGTGCCCTGGATGTCGCTGGGCATGAGGTCCGGCGTGAACTGAATCCGCTTGAAGTCAGCCTGAATCACGTGGCCCAGAGTCTTGACCATGAGCGTTTTGGCCACCCCCGGCACCCCTTCGAGCAGGACATGGCCCCGCGCAAGCAGCGCGACGAACAGGTGTTCGAGGATGGCGTCCTGCCCGACGATCACCTTGCCCATCTCCGCGATGACGCGCTCGCGCACGTCCTGCAACGCCTTGAGCGGCGAATGCTCCGGCGTCTCCCCCAGCTCCTGGGCTGTCTTGGGCTCAAGCGGTGTGTCGGTCATACCCTCCCTCCGGTCATGGACTCAGTGAAACTCGCGATCCTGTTCGTGAGATCGATCAGCGCACGGTCGCGCACCCGCCTGCCGGATAGCAACGCCCCAGCCTCAGCACGGAGCGTCGCGTGGCGCTCGGCCACCTCGATGTGCCCCTCGGCGGTGAGTGCCCGCGCCAGCGCATCGCCGGCCAGGCCGGGTCGCATTCGATGGTGGTCCACCAGCCGGCGATCCAGGTCGTCCAGCATCACCGCGACTGCGTGGCTGGCGTGCCCGCCGCGGCGGTAGATGTGACTCATCGCCTTGAGGTAGTCGCCGCTGCCGCGCATCTCCTCCTCGTAGAGAGGAAGCGGAAACCCAAAGCGCTGCTGCACGCGCCACCCGATGACGAGCAGCAGGAAGCCGAGCTGGCAGACGACCACCCAGAGGCTGCTGTCGCGCAGGTACCCGGCCAGCGATCGGTCGTTGGCAAAGCCATGGTGGTACTCGTCAAACCACAGGCCGGCCTGCGGGTCGCCCCCACCGCGGTGGGCACCGAGTAGTTGCGCCAGCATCACCGCGTTGTCCTCGCGCGAGAGTCCGGCGTTTGTGGCGGGCCATGTGGACCGCAGGACGACAAAGCGCCCAGCGCCGACGGCGACCTGAGCAGCCACCACATCCCCGGCGTCGGTGACGATCAGCGGCGCATAGCCTGTAATGCCCTCGGTGACCTCCGTATTGCCCGTGTTGAAGGACATGAACCGGACCTCGGGTGTCCGCTGTCCTACCTCGACCGTCCGAACACCCGAAAACACTCCCGACGCCGCAGCTGTCGGGGTTCCCAGGATGGTCTCCGGCGGCCAGCTCCGCGCCGCCTCCGGCTCCTCGTCTCCGCCGCGGCGCCCGGCGGGCCCGTCGTCGTCGTCCCCGAGACCCTCCCACCAGCGCGGGCCCTGGTTGCCGGACAGGGCAAAGGCTTTCACCAATTCGGGCTCCGTCTCCGCGATCAGGACAAACGTATTCCCCTGCTCGACCCATCTGCGGATGGCCTCCACCTCCTTGTCCGTGAAGGCAGACTCCACAAACAGGAAACTCAGCAGCGAGCCCCCGCTGGCGCGCGGCGCAATCGAGACCAGGGTCCCGGACTCGGGGATCACTTCCAGGTTGTGGGTGACGCGGCCCGGCTGGAGCTCGAGCCGCTCGGCCAGAGCGTAGAGGGCACGCCCTCCCTCAGGGGCTGCGCTGAAGGTGGACAGACGGGTGGTGAACTGCGAGCGCCGCGTCGCCTCGCTGGACAGGAACCCGACGGCGGCGACGACCAGCACGACGACGATGACGATGAGCACAAACCGGCTCTTCATACGTCCCTCCCGCTGTCGGACGACACCGCGCGGGCCCAGGCCAGGCAGCGCTCGAACATTGTGCGGTCCGCGTCGCGTTCGCCGTACCACACGAGATCAAAAACGCCGGTCAACAGGCGGAAAGCCTCCAGAGGTGACGCGTCCGCGACCCGACGACGGCGCAGCTTGGTGCGCAGCTCCGTCTCGTACTCCCAATTCGTCTTGGACTCGTCGTACGCGATCAGCTGGCGGCGGTGCAGTGCCACCAGCAGCGCCAGGTACAGACTGCGGATGGCCATCCTGTAGTCGCCACCGTCCGCCAGGCGCACGGCGCGCGTCTGCCAATCCTCCGGCGTGAACGCCAGCGCGTCCTCCTCTCCCGGCTTCTCCAACTCGATGGCTGCCGATGTGATGGGCTGCCCGGCAGGGGTCGCGCCCCGCGACTGAAAGCGGCGGAGCACGGCGAGCAACAAGAGCCCGATCGCGACTGCCACGAGCACAATCGCCAGGATCTTGAAAATCTCTCCCTGCAGCTCGAAGTTCGGCGCATCAATGCCCGACGGCTCCACCGGGTTTGCCTTGTTCCACTCGCCGGCGTTGCAACAGGCTTCCCGGTCTTCCCGGTCGGGCTTGTCCCATTTCCGACGGCGCAGATTGACCCCTGGCCGCTCGCGGTCCACCTCCTTGGAGGCGAGGTCGACGAACTCCTCCTGCTGGAGAATCCTGGCGAGCTCCAACTCGACATCCTGCGCCGAGATCACCTCACGGTCGGGAGCCGAACGCGGGCCAGCCAGGATCGCGTCAAGGCGCAGGCGCGCGCGATCGCGGTCGTCCCCCCAGGTGTTGCGCACGTCCGCAACGCCTTCGCGCACGTCGCGCCAGAAGACGACCTCGCCGTCGGTCTGCGCGCCTTCCTCGCGAGCGACCACATAGGACTGAAGTTCCTGGAGGTCGTTCCACCCGTACTCATTGGTCTCGGACAGCAATTGGCGCGCGTGGCGCACGTCGCCGTCGAAGTCACCCTGGTGATCGACGACCTCCTCTCCCATGAGGCCGCCCTGCGCGTGCGCGCCCGGGTTCCCCACTGCGAAGGACGCCGCCAGCGTCGCGGCCAGCAGCAGACCGAGCGTCGCCCGATCACCATTCGCGCTGGGGTTGGGCCTGGAGGACCCGGCCAACCTGCGCTTACCGCCACCGCCGCGCTTCACCGCGGCGAGCATGCCCCTGAGGTCCAGGGCGTCGCGCCGGACGCGACCGTCCACCCAGAGGTACGCGCCGGAGATCTGCGCGATGGGCTCCATCAGGCAGGCGGACAACAGCAGCAAGGTCCAAAACCAGAGACCATTGGTGAGGCTGAAGAACTGCTGCCAATAGCTCACATCCACATCGAAGAGGGCGTCGGACAGGGTCAGCAGCAAGCCGACGAAAAGGTGCAGGTTGATGCCGAGCAGCACGAAGAGAAACCCCAGCAGGTAGCTCAGTCCAATGCCGCGCGCCATGGTCTCGGAGCCCTTTTTCGCCTTCTGCCCCGGAGCGGACAGAGCAGCCGCGGGCATCATCTGCATCATGAGCCCCGACACAAACGCGGCACCTGAGGCACACAGGATCAACGATGTGATTCCCACCGCGTAGAGGACAAACTGCTCCATGTCGGGATCGGCCCGGATGGCAAAAACAACGACGGCGATCGGGGCAATCCACACCAGAGTGGTGCGTACCAGACCTGCAAAGAGCACGTGAAGGCCGCGCTCGGCAGCCTCGGCAATCAGTCCCCACGCGGTCAGCTCCGGCAGGCCCGCGCGACTCGCCGCCGGCAGCGCACCGCGTCGCAAGACCTCCACCGCCCCGCGGTTCATGGCGGCACCGCAGACGGCTCTCCAGCCGAGCAGGAATGGCAGCGCGAGCGCCGCCAGCAGCACGAGATAATCGTATTCGTAGGTGGTCGCGAAGAGGCGACGCACGCTCGACAGGTACTCCAGCACCAGCAGGGTGCCGCCGAGCGGCAGCAGCCCGAGCAGCGTCAGCGACACGAACAGCGCGGCGTTGTGCCGCCAGGCAGACGCCGCCTCGTCCACCAGCTCCGGCACAGAAAACAAGCGGAAACCCAACGTGGCGTCGGCGCTGTGCGCGTCGCCATCCTCTGACCAGGGTTTGTCGTTCGGGCCTACCACAGCAACAACATATGAAAGATCGCGTACCCGACGGACATGATCAGGACGACACTGCTGACGACCCCAAACCACCACAACGCGCGGCTCGGGCCCGCGATTTGGCCTTCATCGGCGTCGCGTCGCAGCTCGGCCACACACACAGCGCAATGGTTGATGCCATCGAACTTCGTGCTGCACTCGGTGCAGACCACCGTGCCACATTTGACGCAGATGCCGACCCCAGGCCGCGCCGGGTGGTATTGGCAGGTCGTTTGGGTTGCGACCATAGGCGCGCATCCTACCAAAGGCGTCGACCCCAAGGCCAGCGGCCGACGCCGGCGCCCCACACCCGCGCCGAAGCCGGTCCCGACGAGGGAGCGCGCAGACCCAACTTGCGCGCGCACGGGTTGTAAATGGTGCACCCGGGGTTTAGTTCTACCCACGATGAACTACGCTACTTCACGCCACCTCCGTCGTCTGCTTGGTCGCCTGACCCGCGGCGAGAACCTCGTCGCCTCCATCGAACACATCTGCCGAAAGGAACAAGTCCGGGCAGGCACGGTGCGCGCAGTGGGTATCCTCCAGAAAGTCGAGCTTCAGACCTACGAGGCAGGCAAGGGGTACCAGACCACAATGCAGGCCGAGGGCACCTTCGAGTTGATCGCTCTGACCGGCACGATCTCCACGCTGGGAGATCAAGTGATCCTCAACAGCTACGTGCAGGTCGGCTTTCAGCAGCTCGCAGGCCAGCAATTGTTGGGCGGGCGGCTGTTCGAGGCCAGCGCGGTCAGCGTGGAATTCGTCATCGAGGCCGCCGACGACATTGTCCTCGAACGAAGACTCGAGGAGCGCCTCGGGTTGCCGATCCTCAACCGGATCGAGACCCTCAGCGGCGAATCGATGATGGACCGCGTGGAGGAGCCGGCGGCGACCACCCCTGCACCGGCTGCGCAGCCGGCCGCGGCCGCCCGGGAGGTTCCAGAGCCAGCCGTCGTCGCAACGCCTCAACGCAGGACGGCGCCGACCCCCAGTGAGGCGCCAAAGCCCGCGGCCTCGGCCCCCGCACCGCGCGCACAGGCCCCGGCGACCTCGGTCTCTTCGGACGGCACGGTCGGGACCGCCAGCGATCCCCAGGTGGTTCGCCGTCCGTCGTGGGGCGACGCGGTCGAGTACTCCAAGACCAAGAAGGCCCAGAAGAAGATGGGGGTCCCCGCAGCGTCCAGCGTCGACAAGTCGTCAGCCAATCTCGACATCGTCGTCGAATGGGGCGACGAACCCGAGATCAAGATGGGCGACATGCTCGAACACGCGCATTTTGGCCTCTGCAAAGTGCTCAAGATCGAGGAGGACAACTACATCCGCGTCCGGAAGGCCAACCGGAAGGTCGTAGACATCAAGCTGGCTGTCTGTGAGATCACAGCCGCTGGAACCCACGACGGAAAGCCCTTGTTCAACTGCAAGATCAAGAGGCCCTGACGTGCTGGTCGGCAAGAGGGTCCTGCTCGGCCTCACCGGCGGGATTGCCGCCTACAAGGGGCCGGCTCTCGTTCGGGCGCTGACCGCCGCCGGCGCGGAGGTGCGCGTCGTCACCACCCAGGCCGCCGAGCGGTTCGTGACGCCCATGAGCCTCCAGGCCGTGTCCGGCCACCCGGTGGCGTCGGACCTGTTCGATCCGGCGTTCGAACACGACATCGGACACATTGAGCTGGCCCGCTGGCCCGACATCATTCTGGTGGCTCCCGCCACCGCGAGTTTCCTCGCACGCACGCGCCACGGGCTGTGCGCGGACCTGCTCGGCACCGTGCTCTGCGCCACGACAGCCCCTGTCGTAATCGCCCCGGCGATGAACACGCAGATGTGGCTGCATCGCCCGGTGCAGGAGAACGTGCGGGCGCTGGCGTCGTGGGAGGGCTACCACATCGTAAGCCCGGACAGCGGCGAGCTGGCCTGCAGAGAGGTGGGTGCCGGGCGGCTGCCGGATCCACCCGTCCTGCTGGACGCGATCGTCGAGGCGCTCGGCGTCCGGCGAAACACTGCGCTGGCCGGACGGCGCGTGCTCGTCACGGCGGGACCCACCCGCGAGCCGCTCGACCCGGTGCGGTTCTTGAGCAACCACAGCAGCGGAAAGATGGGCTTTGCCTTCGCCGCTGAGGCCGCGTCGATGGGTGCGCACGTCACGCTGATTGCCGGGCCGGTCGCGCTGGCCACGCCGCGCGATGTGGAGAGGATCGATGTCGTCTGCGCCCAGGAGATGTTCGACGCGGTCATGGCCCGAGCGTCCACCACCGACATCGTGGTCAAGGCCGCCGCCGTTGCCGACTGGCGACCTGCGGCCCCAACCGACCAGAAGAAGAAAAAGGTGGAGGGGACCCTCACCGTCGAGTTCGAGCGGACCCAGGACATTCTGGCGACTCTCGGAGCCATGACCGACAACCGGCCGATCCTCGTTGGGTTCGCCGCGGAGACGGAGAACATCGAGGCGTACGCCCGCGGAAAAATCACCGCCAAAAACCTCGACTACATCGTCGCCAACCAGGTCGGAGGGCCCCGCAGCACGTTTGGCGCCGACGACGCCGAGGTCCTCCTGATCGCGCGCGAGGGCGTCGCGACCGGCATTGGGCCCGCGGCAAAGCATCAGGTAGCCCGGACCGTTCTGGAGCTCGTCGCGGCGGAGACACAATCGTGACCGACGCGGAAGAACAAGCGCTGCGACGTTGGCAGGCAGGTGAGCTGGCGCGGGCGCTGCGGCGTCAGCTTGCCTGGCAGGGCGTGCTGGGTGCCGACGGCGCCCCCGCCTCTGCTCCGCTTCAACGCCGTGAGTTACGGCAGCGCATCCGCGCGGCGCAGCAGCCGGCCACGCCTGGGCCCGCCGCCGCACCTGGCCCAGCGGCCATCCCTCAGGTTCCCACTCCGGGGACGCCCGCCCCCGAAAACCCAGGTCCGGGCGGGCGTCGCCCCCAAAAGCAGGCCCCGACCCAATCGCCGGCCCCAGCCGCTCCGGTCGCGTCCTCGCCCGCACCCGGAATGCGGACAGAGATCGCGGCCATGATGGCCAAGGGGGCCGAGCAGAACATCTCTCACGACGCGCTGCGTCAGGTGCGGGACGAGCTCGGAGATTGCCAGCGGTGCAAGCTGCATACGGGACGGATCAACATCGTCTTTGGCGTGGGAAACCCTGCCGCTGAGCTGGTTTTCATCGGTGAGGCGCCAGGCTTCCACGAGGACAAACAGGGAGAGCCATTCGTCGGAAAGGCCGGCGGACTGCTGGACAAGATGATCGACGCGATGGGGCTTGCGCGCAGCGACGTGTACATCCTGAACATCATCAAGTGTCGCCCTCCCGGAAACCGTGACCCCGAACCCGATGAGATGGCCGCCTGCGAGCCGTTTCTGATCCGGCAGCTCGCCGCACTCGAACCCAAGATCATCGTTGCGTTGGGACGGTACGCCGCCCAGGCGCTGCTGCGCGACACGACGGGCATCACCAAAATGCGGGGCAAGTGGCGCACCTACCAGGGCGTTCGGGTCATGCCCACGTTCCACCCTGCGTACCTGCTGCGCAACCCCGCAGCAAAGCGTCCCTGCTGGAACGACCTGCAGCTCGTCATGGCCGAACTGCGCGGCGAATCTACGCCGTAACCTCTACTGCAGCGCGCCCGGGTCGACCCGCTTCTCGCGCTGCTCGAGACGCTTGGCCTCTTCTGGGCTCACGAGCAAAGCAAAACTCTCGAGGAAGCGTTTGACCAGCTTGGATTTCTCCTGCACGGCGTCCGCGTGTACCAGCACGGTGACGAGCACGGGCGCGTCGAATACCAGCATCGTCAACACGCTGACATCCACCTCCTTCTTGGACCGCGACAGCAGACCACGACCGTTGAGCAGCTCGGTGACGATTCCGCGGTGCAATCCGGCCTTGGGCTTGGCGAACTGGGTGGCCGTTACCCCCACGAGCTGATCGATCTCTTCAATCGCGCCCGGAACCTCCTTGGGATCGTCGAGCAGCGTCACTACGGTGAGGACCTTCTTGTCCTTGGAGGCGATGATCCAGATGCCCGCACCTGACTTCATTTCCCAATCCTTTGGGACGCAGAAGCGCAGGTGACGAGACTCCTCGCGCACCTCGATCTCGTTGGGCTCGATGTCAGTATTCCTGGCCGTGGTGACCAGCGGCAATTTGCGCGCGTCCTGCGCGACCAGCGGCGCTGCCGCGAGGGTCAACCCCAACACCGTCGCGATCACCAAGAGTCGTTTCATCCGTCTCATTTTGGGGTACACTCCTTTCCCACCCTGAACTCACAGGTCGAATGGTCGATCGCGATCCGGTCACAGAACCAGCGGGCGACATGCTCGCCGCTCATACCCTGGTTGAACTCATCGTCTGGCTCGACCAGGGCGGCGATGAGCGCTACCAGGCCCTCGCAGACTCTCTGCTTGGCTGGAAGGGCAAGCGTCTGCGTGATGCCATTGCCGAGACCGGAGTGCAACACCTCGGGTCCCGCCAGACTTCCGTCTCCAGTGACAGCGACCCGGACGAACTCGAGCGCCTTGCGATTGCGGCGGGGCTGGTCCTGAGCACGAGCGCGCTTGGAGAATTTGTCCAGCAGTGGCTCGAGATGGACCCGGAGGACCTCGCGTTCCGGCAGCTGCGGTTGCGCGCCCTGGGCGGGCTCGTGCATGTCCTCTCCAAGCGGCGCGAGCAGGACATCGCAGCGCTGTCCGTCGCCCTGCTGGACGCGCGCTCAGAGTTGCCGAGCGACGAACCAGCCGTGAACGCCCTGCGCCGGGTGGACCTCGACGGACAGCTCGCAGATCACCTCTACCGGCAGTTTGGACGCGGCGACGCCGAGCTGGTGGCCCGCATCCGCGGCTGGCTCGTCACCAACGCCGGCTACGTGAACAAGGACAAACATCGGGTGCTGCGCACCGCCAGCGTCATGGGTCACTGGGAAGTCGTCGAGGCGATGTTCGCGTCTGGGTACCCGTTCGGTCTGCCGGGCGACGGAGGCCGCGACGACCCGCGTAACGCGCTGCCGTCCTACGTTGCAGAGCGTCTCGCTACGGAGGCCAGCCCGCTGCTGGCCCAGATTACCCAGGCGTTGGTGGACAGAGGCGACAACGCCGACGCGGAGGCGCGAGACGGCTGGTTCGCCGCCATCGCAGCCCGAGCCAGCGAGCCTGAGTTCGTCGAAGCCGCAGCACTTCTGCCCGGCTGAGCCGCGCCCTCGAACACGCCGGGCGCTGTCAGAACGCTCCGAACTGAAACACCCGCGAGATGTCGGTGAACTGGCCGTTGATCGGCTCCGGATACGGCTGCGCCTTGACCATCGTCACCACGCAACCTTCGACCGCGGGATTCCGAAGCGTCGACTCCGTCACAGTTGGCCCCGAGCTGACCTTCCCACCTGGCCCGACCGTCATCTCCACAATGATGTAGCCGGCCAGGTTTGGGTCCCGCTTCAACTCGGGAAGGTAGCAGCTGTTCAGCTCGCCAGACAGGGCGTCGAGGCGCTGGGCGACCTCCATCTTGAAGGCCTCGATTCTGCGCTCGATCTCGTTGCCTTCCGACAGTTCGTCGTCGTCCACCGCGACGATGCGGCCGGCCTCGGGCTCCATGGTTGGTACGGACCCGGGCGCCGCGACCGGCCGAGGGTCCACAGGCTGCGGAGTCGGCGGCGGTGTCGCGCACCCGACACACAGCAGCGTCAGCACCAGGACCGCTCTACTTACCAATCTTGAAACCCTGGGGCTCGTCCAGATCCAGCGGCCAGGCACCGCCCGTCCTGTGGTTGACAATCACCACCACGCGCGTGGAGTCCGGAGACCAGTACGCGGTCCGAAGCGTCGCCTTGGCGAAGCCGCCGCCCACAGCGTCAGGCCGCGGCTGCATCCGACCAATCTCCAGGCTCTGACGACCGTTGGTCACGCCGACGCGGAACAGCGCGGCCGCCCGCTCGAACTGGCCAAACACCTTCCATCCATTGGGCGCGGTGGTACCCGCCTTACCCGCAACGATGAACGACCACGGCGCGAACTGAGGCCCGCGGAACACGCCCTGTTCGGTTTCATCGGTGACGGCGACGGAAACCACCGGCAGCGGGTTGGTGATCTGGCGGACCTCCAGCTTGTTCCCCGCTTGCGCGTCGCGAATTCGAACGCAGAACGTGTCCGGATTGATGCCGCTCCAGGCGATGAAATCAACCCTGGTGACGAGGTCGCGATCCGCGTGCGCTGGGCGCTCGTGGACCACGGCGAGGGAACCGGCCAGCGTGAAGCCCAGGAGGACGACCGCCAGAGTATGAACAAATGCTTTCATGTCACTGCAGCACGAATATCTTACTCACCTGCATCGGCCGGCCGGCGAAGCTCGCGAACTTCCACCGGCTGCGATGCGCATTCATACAAGCCGCGAACGGCGTATTCTTCACGACCGCGTCCATCCCTACGTCCTGAACCGCGCCAGAACCGGCGATGGTGACCGTGACCTTGACCTTGGATTTGGGAAGCGGACCGCTGACCTTCATGTTTCGCTCCAGACACTGTCCGGCCGATCGGCGGATGTGCTTGAAGCCAAGCTGCAGGTCGGCCCGCGTCAGGCTTGCGGGCAATTGCGCCGGCGCGCCCTTATCGGGCTCGTCCTTCTTGCGCCCCTCGATGTTGGTCCCGCCAGCCCCGGCCAGAAGCCCTCCGCCGGTGCGGACGCTTGGCAGCCGGCCCCCGCCCCCGCCGACATCCACACTGGCTCGCTCGCCAGTGTCCGCGACTTTGGGCTTGTCCCGCTCTCCAGGAGAGGCCTGCGGGTTGCCACCGACCTTGTCGGAGCTCGCCAGCGCCTTCTCCAGCGCCGAACGCGTGTCCTTGGGGGCTTTTGCCACCTTCCGGGGCTCCTTCTTCTTCTTCTCGTCGCCGGCTTCCACCTCAGCGTCCGTGTCGGCTGCGGCCACACCGGCGTCCGGCTCTTCGCCATCCGGCTCAGCGACGACTTCTTCCTCACCCAGATTGACGACCAGCTCCGCGAGCTCGTCCTTTGAGTAGGTCTTCAGATTGTCGACGTCGGCCCCTTTGACCTTCGCCGCGTCCGCCATCCGTCGGCCCTCTTCTACCTGCTCGGCCAACGCGCGCTTCTGGGTGTCGTCGTCGAGCACAACAAAGATCACGACGCCGGCGGTCACGGCGAAGAACAGCACAGCCAGCCCGGCGACCGCCGCGAACATCTGCGCGCGGCGCTTGCCCTTGCGTACGGTGTCGAGCTGGATGAGCAGCGAAGCAGAGTGTTCGTCGTCCTGCCCGACTGCCTTCTGCGCCGCGGAGGAAATGGGGCGCAGCCCTCCCGGCACGGAGCTGCCGGTCTGCTCGGGAAACAACGCTCCCATGGTCGGCGCGGGGTTGTCTGCATCACTGGACGCAGACGGTGCCACAACCGGGTCTGCCGCCTTCGGCGTGGGCGCAGGTGCGGAGGGAGTGGGAGACGGGTGGGTGTCCAGCGCCGTCAGCGCTTCCACCACGCCCTCTGACATCTCCACCGTGGCGAGGTCCGCAGAACCCTGCGCGTCGTGCACAGCTTGCGGGGCCGTGGACAACGATGCGTCGGTGTCGGCGTCCGCTTCCACGGATGCCTCGGCGCGCGCCTCGGCCAGGACATCGCGCACCGTCATCGGGTCCGGGGCCGTCTCCTCGACAGTGCTGGCGCGGGCCCGAGCCTCCGCGACCACGTCCCGGACGGTCAGTTCGCTCCCCGCTTCTGGGGCGGGCGAATGCACCTCCGCCTCGGGTGCGACTGCCGGCGCTGGCTCCAGATCCGGCGCCTGCGCGGGCTCCAGCTCCGACACCGCGACGACGGTGACCTCCTCCGGACCCGCCGTCAGCGCTGCCAGAAGTTCCTCGGGCACGTCGCCCTTGACCGTCTTCTCGTCGTCGTGGCCCGCAGTTGCGGGCGCAGCGGGAGCCACATCCGGTTTCTTGACGCCCTTGAGCCGCTCGCGCAGCGATCCGGTGGTTCCGAGATTCGAGCCGCCCTTGAGCCGCTCACGAAGCGCCCGCAGGCGATCCTCGGTCGCGACCTTGCCACGCTTGCCAAGGGGCGGACGCGCGGCTTCCGGGAGACCGGCAGACGGAGCGACGGCGGCGGGGCGCGGGGCGGCCACTGGGGACGCCGCCGGCCGTGACATCGCGCTCTGGCCCTTGCCGTCGCCGCGCGTTCGCGAAGCGCGCTTCAGAATGGAGGGAAGATCCTGGGAGCTCGGCGACGAGGACGGGCTCGGTACAGGCGCACTCGACGCAGCAACGGGGCGACTTGCCGATGGATTCGGCGCGCTCTGCACATCGATCGCCGACAGCGCGATCGTTGGGCTGTGCGGCCGGCGCACCGACCCTGCGGCGAAGTACTTTTGAAGCTCGGGGACATCCTTGCCCGGCTTCCACGCGTCGAACGTCTCGTTCCACACATAGGCCTCATCGCCCAGGCTCCCACCGGCAAATCGCCCGGCGAGGTCCTCGACAGACAAAGGCCCGTACGTCTGCCCGCCCACGGAGTAGAACCACGGAACTCCGGTCATCGGCGCTGGCGGGGGAGCTGCCCCCGTCCCTACAGCCGAGTGCGATCCCGTGTTGCGCAACCGACGCGCAAGATCGCCCACAGAGCGGTGCTCGGCGCTCGTCGGTCGCGACGGCTCCTTCACCACCATGATGTGATCGCATTTCTTACATCGGATGCGCAGCACCTTGGCGCGAACTTTCTCGTCGCCAATCAGGTACTTCGCTCCACAGCTGTCGCAGTAGAACTTCATCGCCTCCGATCTCTAGTCGAGATACACCGCATCGTCCTCCGGCGCGGGGCGCACGCAGTCTAACACGTGGCCCCGGGACCGACAACCAAACCGGGCCGTGGTCCGCTCCGCCGTCACCGACCTTCCGTCGCTTCTTCTATCGGCATCCCACCCCCCACAGGTTGAACCAATGGGGTCACAGCGGGTACAACGCTCTCATGGCGAAGTCTGTTCGCGCCCCTGTGCAAAGAGTTCTGGACGCCCTGGGGCTCAACGTCTCCCTGCAAGGGAAATACGGTGCGGAGAAGCTCGCGGTCCTCGCGATCTGGGGGATTCTCTGTGTCGCCTCCGTCGCGTGGTCCGTGTCGGGCACGGCAAAGCTCGACAACCCAATCGGTGCCGCAGTGGAGCTGCACCTGATCTCGACCTCTGGTGAGCATTGGTACTCGCTGCGCAACACCAGCGACTTTGAGTGGACCGGCATCCGCCTCCAACTCAACGATCACTACGTCACGTCGCGCGCCGAGCCGCTGGGCGCGGGCGACTCGGACCGGTTTTTTACAAAGGATTTCCGGTATCTGTTGTACGTGCCACGGGCCAGGCGCCACTCCGGCCCCCAACGCATCGCCGAGGGCGACGCCCCCGGCCCGACCGCCGCGCCGGACCTCAAGCCGGAAGTCCTGATCGTCCACACCGACCAGGGTGCCCACCGCATCTTGTTTCAAGAGGCCGGACCTTCCGACCCCAAGCCCGCAGGCAAGGCGCCGTAGGCGAGCTGCCCCGCCTCACCGATCGGCCCAAGGGTACGCAGCGATCGACGTTCGAAGGAACGATTGGGTGGCGCACTACGCCGCTACTCGAAGCACGGCTCCCAGTTCGGGAACTCCTGCGGGTTGAGCCACTTGAGCAACGAGATGAACTCGCAGCTGCCGGGGCGGCCGAGGGAGCCCAGACCATCGTGCGGATCCTGAGGGTCGTCCACGACCGGCCTCACCAACAGAGGTGAATTCGGCTGGTCCTCATGATCGATGTACCAGTACGTGCTGAAGTAATTCCACTGCGGAACACACTCGTCGTCTCCGGTCAGCAGGAAGAACCCGTTGCCGCGGCCGCCGTGGCAGTCATTGCGCCCGCATTGTTGCATCAGGACCGGGTTGACGTGCTCCACAAACGTAGCGCACGGCAGGTCTGCACCGTCGGGACAGGAGTCATAGGGGTAGCTGCGGGGTAGCCCATCGCGCGTGGGCAGCCCGTCGCACGGGAAGGCCCGATCCGGCGGCCCG
The DNA here is from genome assembly GCA_937890335.1 of uncultured Pseudomonadota bacterium. Taxonomy (GTDB): domain Bacteria; phylum Myxococcota_A; class Bradymonadia; order Bradymonadales; genus CALBXO01. The sequence goes on from CALBXO010000670.1 coordinate 16,508, forward strand.
TCCGGCTCCGCGTCGTCCGGCACGTCCATGCCCACGTCGGGCTCCTCCACGGTAATCGTCAGTCCGTTCTCGAGCCACGCCACCAGCGCCTGGTAGCCTGGCGCCGTACCGGCGTTGATGGGATGTACGGCGTTCTCGTACTGCCGCGCGACACGCAACAGTTCGGAGCCTTCCGGGTCTTCGCACGACCCGTCGACCGTCAGCGCCCGAGCGGACGCGTAGCTGACATCCAGGTCCCCCGGCGGATCGCCGTCGGGCACAAAGAATTCGCCTGGCGCGTCCCTGGACCCATGACAATTTGCCGTGCCACAGCTCTGGCCGATGCTGGAGTACGCCTCGGCGTACCCACCCAGCGTGGGTTCGCAGGTCTTGGTCACGATGGCATCGGGCGGGACATCGAGCTCGCCGTTGTTGCCGCCCGTGTCCTCAGGGTCGCCATTGTTGGCCGGCGCGTCGGGAACGCCGTTGTCGATGCCGGTGTCACCGCCGTTGTTGCCGCCTTCGTCCGAGTCGATGAACTCGACTGGCTCATTGCAAGCGGCGAGCAGCACTACCAGCGTCAAGGTCGCGAGAATGCGCCCGGACATGCCTACCTCCGGATAAAAAGCCGAAAAGGCCCGCCCTTGCGGGCGGGCCCCATCGATGAGCCACCGCGGTCCTACTGGATGTAGTTGGCCGCGTCTCCCTGAGCGTTACCGTCCGCGTCGATCCAGGAGTCGAGGATCCTGGCGCCCGCGAAGTTGTTGTTCACGTCACCGACAAGCTTGCCGAGAACCTGGGCACCGAGCGGACCGGACATCTCACCGTTGGAGGCGCCGATACGTTGCGTACCGCGGTTGCTCAGCCGGGGGTGCGCTGTACCGGCGTTCGGAACGCCGTTGAGCTGCACAAGCCGGTCGAGGTCGTAGACGACATTGTTCGGGTCGAAGTTGTCTGCGGGCGCGCCGTCCGGGCAGTACTGCCGGTTGGCGTTGGCGTCGAGCGGGTTGACCGGGCAACCGGTCGCGTCGAACCAGAAGAGACCAGAACCAAGACCGGCGACCATGTGGACCCAGTAAGGCTCGTTGTTCTGGTTGCCCGTGTTCTGACCGATCGTCGCCTGGAGCACGGCGTGGTCCACGTTGGCGTAGTCGTTGTCGAAGATCGCCTGGGCGAAGGCGATGTAGTCCGCGTTGTTGGCCGGGTCCTGGTCCACGTTGTAGTGGCAGGACACGCAGTAGCGCGGGCCTTCGTTATTGTTGTCGATCTTGCCGCGGATGCTGTGCGCCGACATCTGGTTCTGGGCCAGCGCCGGGAACGGACTGCGGGTACCGTTGTCCGGGTTGTTACCCTCACCGAGGCGATCGGAGAAGGCGAAGACGGCGGACTCGTTGTTGTTGAAGTCCTGGTACCGGTAGAACCACTTCTCGGCCGGGGAGATCTGGGTGATCTTACCGCGGCTGTTGACGCCCAGGTAGAACGGAACCGGCGTCTGGTAGACGAAGTCCGCGTTGGCCTGGAACAGCAGGATGCGCTCACCCGTGATGTTCGACGCGAAGTAGTTGTTCGGGTTCACGTCGTACTGGTTCTTGAGGTGACAACCGATGCAGTTGTTGGTCCACGAGGCGTGGCAGCTGCTGCAGTCCATCGTATCCGTGTGCGAGAAGCCCTGCTGGTACTGGTTGGGGTCCGTCTGGATCGGGCCCGTACCGGTCTGGTTGTTGCCGTCCGCGCGACCCATGGCGTAGGACGCCTTCGGGTTGTACAGCAGGCGCTGTGTGAGCGGGTTGCGCTTGTTGTTCTGGACGATGACATCCTTGGTCTGCGGGATGTAGTGCCGCTGACCGTTGAGGCGGCTGACGAGCCAGTAGTCACCGTTCTGATCGCGCGACACGTGACGCAGCGAGTTGTTGGCGTCGTCCTGTCCGCAATCGACCTGGTCACCCTCGTAGTTGGTGCACTGCGCATACGCAGCGTACTCGCCGGTGGAGCCGTGACAGCTCTCGCAGCGGATGGCCACGCCCTGGTCCTGCCGGCTGCGGATCTTACCGCTGGCGGCGTTGCCCTTGGTACCACCGTGCAGGTCGTTGGAGCCGTGACAGTCGATGCAGCCCATGCCGGCCTCGTAGTGGATGTCGGCGGGGGTGTCATCGAGACCGTCCCCGTCGTAGTCCTCATAGACGATGTGCTGGGCGGCTGCGCGGCCGTTGAACGTGTTGTTGTTGACGGCCGGGTCGTAGAGCCGGTCGTCAGCGGCCGCGTCGTCGAAGTCGTCCGGGTTGGCCGGGTATTGGAAGTTGTTCGTCAGGTCCTGGTTCTGGTCCAGACGCACGCCCCAGAACTGGAGCACGGTCCGGTTGGAACCCTGGTGGCAGCCGACGCAGGCGCGGTCGCTGATGCCGCGGACGAAGGTACCGTTGTTCAGGAACTTGGCGACGTTGCGGATCTGGTGCGACTCCACATGCGCGCGCTCCGGAGCGGCGATCGCATCCGGGTCAGCCGGCTCGAGGCGGTCCACATTGGGATCACCGGAGCGGCTGCGGCCGTCGTAGCTGTACTCCATATGGCATGCCGTGCAGCCGGAGGAGCGGAAATCCGCGTACCGGTTGTTGGCGCCAGCGCTGTACAAGTGACAGTCACCGCAGGTGATGTTGACCTGCTCGTCGATGAGGGTCTCGAGCGGGCTGTTGTAGCGCACGCGGTTGGGACGCTGGGGGTCCTGGTTCGCGTTGATGATGTGGTTGGCCAGCGTGTTGGCGTCGTAGATGCCGTTGTCGCGCATCTCGCCCTGGAACTGCGCCTTCTCCGGCTGCTCCTGGAGGCGACCCACCTCACCGATCTCACGGTTCGCCTGCGCGTAGCCCGGGTTCTGAACCTGGCGCGGCGCCGAGTCCGAGAGGCTGTCGCCGTCCATGTTCCGGCCGCGGTACTCGGAGATGCGGTTGTCCACACCGTACCCAAAGCGGGTCGAGGAGAAGATGCCGTTGGTGGTGCCGATGATGCTGCGGGGGACCCACTGGCCATGCTCATCGCCGTGGCAGCCATTGGCGCCGCAGGAGCGGCCCTCGGCCACGATGCGAAGATCGCCGGGGTTGATGAACTGGAGGTACTCGAGGTTGGTGAACTGCTCGCCCGGCCTGTCAGGGGCGGTATAGGTCTCGTTCGGAGCGCGTCCACCAAGTCGGTCGATGCCTGAGAGGGTCAGGCGGTTGAAGTATGCGATCGCATCGTTCTGGAGAATCTCGTCCGTCCCGATCTCGGGCGGGGCCGGAACGTGACTGCCCAACTTGCCCGCGCCGTCGCCCGCGCCGCCGTGGCAGCCGGTGCAACGCACGTTACCCTGCGGCGGGAACGGGTGCGGGTTCGACAGGCCGGGGCCCGCGTAGTCGTTGTAGTCGGAGCCGTTGTGGCAGTTCATGCACGACTCGCCCTGGGGCGTATTGTCGTCGCACGGGCCGCAATCCTCCGTGCAGGTAGTGCAGTTCTCGCCGTTCTCGGGGGAACAGGTGCCATCACCGCAGGTGCACTCCGGATTCGGATTGCAGTATTGCGGGCAGACGTTGCAGCACTCGGTTACCTGCGGGATGTCCTCAGGGCCGAGCTCGCAGAAGTCGAGCTGGTCGCAGAAATCCGGACACTCCGGCGCGGGCACGTCAGGCTCGCCGTTGTTTCCAACGTCCGGCTCGCCATTGTTCCCACCATCCGGCCCACCGTTGTTCCCACCGTCGGGCCCCCCGTTGTTGCCGTTGTTTCCATTGTTGCCGTTGTTTCCGGCCTCGATGGGGTCGGGCTGACAGCCCCAGGCCCCTGCGGCCAACAGCGCCACCATCGCGACCAGCGCGGTAGCTCTCACATTCTTCGTGATCACACTGTCCCCCTGACAGGTTTCTCCGGACACCAAAGCGTCCCCTACCATAGCAATATCGCTGCCAGCGTCAAACGGCTGAGGCCGCAGCAAGTGCGTTCCGGGCCAGAATCGACGCAATAACGACGTTAGCAGAGATTTTTTTCGAGATTCCGCAGCACTGCATCGGTCGCTGACTCCGTCGAGAGCTGTCCACCAATGTCCCCAGTGGTGTCACCAGACCCCAGCGCATCGCGCACGGCTGTCTCGATCGCGACTGCGGCTTGCGCTGCGCCGTGTGTGCTCATCAGCAGGGCCCCAGTCAGGATCGCCGCGAACGGATTGGCCAGCCCCTGCCCGGCAATGTCGGGCGCCGTCCCATGAACTGGCTCAAACAGACCCAGCCGCCCCGGGTGGAGGTTCGCGCTGATGGCCATGCCCAGGCCACCCTGCAGCGCGGCGCCCATGTCGGTCACGATGTCGCCGAACAGGTTTCCCGTTACGATGACATCAAACTCCTCCGGGCACCGGATCAGGTGCATGCACAAGGCGTCGATGTACTCCTCACGCGTAACGATCTCAGGGAACTCCAATGCGATCGCTTTGAACGACTCGCGCCAGAGGGCACCCACGAACGGTAGTGCATTGGCTTTGTCGGCCATGCACACAGTCTTGCGCTTGTGGGCGCGCGCGTACTCAAACGCCGCGCGCACAATCCGGTCCACACCGCCGCGCGTACACACCATCGTCTGGGTGGCCACCTCGTTGGGCGTTCCGGCCTTCATTCGTCCGCCATGCCCGGTGTACAGCCCCTCGGTGTTCTCCCGGAACACGACAAAATCCAGGTCCGCGGCGGTCTTGCCCCGCAGCGGGACGAGGTCCTCGCGCCAGCACCGAATCGGCCTGAAGTTGATGTAGAGGTCCAGGCGGAACCGGAGCCCAAGGAGGATGTCCCGCGCGTGCCGGCTGTCCGGAACCCGCGGGTCTCCCAAACCACCGAGCAAGATCGCGTCGAACTCACGCTCCAGCCGGGCAAACTCGCTGTCCGGGATCGTCTCACCTGTGGACAGGTAGTGATCTGCGCCGTAGGGCAGATCCTCGGTCGTCAATTCGACATCGAACGCAGCGGCTGCCGCCCGCATGACCCGCAGGGCCTGCGGCACAACCTCTTTGCCGATCCCGTCGCCGGGTATGATCGCAATGTGCATGGGGTGGGAAATGGGCAGGGACGGAATCGAACCGCCGACACGGGGATTTTCAGTCCCCTGCTCTACCGACTGAGCTACCTGCCCGTGGGTGCGCCAGAGGCGAACCGGGGGCTACTTATAAGCAGGTGCCCGGGGGGTGTCAACGGAAAAGTTAGGACGTGCCACTGTGCGGGCCTGCGACACCGGGTTCACCGGCGTCTCGACCCCTCTCCGGCTTCTGCGGGCGAGCCGGAGCCTGGGTTTCCCGGCCCGAATCACCGGCTTCCAGTCCTTGCAGGCGCGCACGCGCCGTGGCCAGCCGTCCCGGACCTACGCAGCCAAAGACTGCCCGAGGACGGGGTGGTAGCCCAGCGCGGCGTCGTACTCCACGCGGGCCTGCTCCGGGCGCCACGGGCGCAGCTCCTGGATCAAGTCCGACAGGCCGGCCTCTTCCAGCGCGACCCTGCGGCACAGGTCGGCGTAGAGTGACGCGAGCGGTTCGCGGTGGTGCAACCGGGCCGCGACACCCCAACCGCTGTATCGCACGTCGCCCAACCGCTCCATCTCGCCCAAATCAGCCCCGCCCCGGTAGGCCGAGAGCACGACAGTCCACGCCGCTTCATCCCCGTCATCCAGGGCGGCCAGATCAAAGGCGCCATCGAGCAGGGTCACATGAACTCTGCCGTCGCTGAAACCGTAGGTCTGTCGCTTCATGCTGCCACCTCTCTGACGATGCAGAGGGGCAACAGCACGGGCCGTGCCAATTGTTCCACGTCGGAGTTTTGACACGCTGCGCGCCGTCATAGACGGGCCGGCAGATCAAAGTGAGGAGCAAGAACGAGAAACGCCTCGCGGTCCGAGGACCCGCGAGGCGTTCAAGCCGGGACACACTGTGAATCAGTTTGCGCCCTTGAAGGTGAACGGATACGAGATCGCGCAGTGTCCACCCTTGGGCGGGTCAAAGCGCCAGCGCTTGACGACACGGGTCATGCAGCTCTCGACCTTGGTGTTCTTCATCGACGACGAGGCGACGTACGACTTGAGCACCTTGCCCTGGAGGTTGACCGTCCAGTTGATGACGATCTTTCCGCTCAGGTTCGGGTTGAGCTGGAGCTCCTTCTCGTAGCAGTACTTGATGGCGCCACTGCCGCGACGCACGACCGAGCTGATGTTGCTCTTCGCACAGAACTGGCCGACGCGGGCGGCGCCCTGGGTGACGCGGGCTTTGACCTTGGACTTGCCCTTTCCGCCGATCTTGGCGTTCACGCCGCGACCACCGCCGGTGTCGACCTTACCCAGTCCGTGGATGCGTCCGAATCCCTCGCCACCACCTCCACGACCGGTACCACGCAGACCCATACCACCGGCGCCGCGACCCACGACCAGGCTGTTGCCCTCGCCGCTCATCGCCACGTTCATCTTCGCGTTGAAGGTCTCCACATCGCCAAAGAGGTTGGTCAGCTGCGATTGGCTGATCGCCTTGTTGATGCCGAGATTCTTCACGTCGATCTTGTCGACCATCTCGCCGTCGACCTTGGGAATCTTGGAGTCAGGGATCTCGGAGTCAGGGTCGCCGAACTTGCCCTCTTCACCGCCGGCCTTCTTGCCGGTGGTGTCGTCGTCGACATCCTCCTCTTCTTCCTCTTCCAGCGGATCCGGTGGCTCTTCGGCCAGGAACTGCACGAAGCGGTCAGGCAGCTCCAGGTCCGCACGGTCGATGCCCGGTTGGTAGAGCATCTCCGACCAGATCAGGATGATCGCGTGGAAGATGAGCGCGAGAACAATGAAGCCGATCAGCGGCCATTCGAAGCCGGAGAATCCGCGGTAGAAGACCTTGGTGTCGCCCTCGACGAACTGGAAGAAGATCGTCATGTCGCCCAGGTTCAGAACGCCCCAATCACCGTCCGTGATGAGGAGCTCAAACGTGTTGACGTTGCCGCCACCGACCGAACCGACCGAACCGGTGCGGGTGACACCTTTGGCCTCGACCAGCTCCTCGATGGAGTAGTCCTCGCCCTGGAAATGCACTTTGCCTTCCAGACCGTCGGTGATCCGCAGGTGGTATCCGTCCGCCTGACGGCTGAACATTTCAAATCGCTCGGGGAGCGGCTCTGCGGGAACGTAGAAATCGTTCGCGCGGCTGTCACCGACGGTAACCGTGTTGGAGCTCACTTTGGTGAACGTCTTCTCCTGGAAGACCGTCCCGTTCCAAACGAGCGCTACTCTGAGGTCCTGGGTGCTCTTCACGACATCCTCACTCAAGGGGTCCAGCGATCACTCCCGCCATCGCGGAGGCCCCTGGCTACAGGCGCCAGACATTAGCGGTGAGCGCTCACTCTGGTCAAGCTCAATTCCGACGGACAAGGCTGTTCCGTCCTTCGCCGTTACTGACACCCGACCACGCAGAAGGTTCCGTAAAAAGTTGGCGCCCGGCGTCGGAACGTGACGAAGATGCAGTTGCACGCCGGTACCGAGGTCGTGCACAACGGGATTGATATGCACTGGTTCCTGACAGCAATCCTCCTGGCGCAAGGCGTACCCACGGTCCCGACATGGGTTGCGCCGGAGGCGCGGCGCGCACAGCTTGCACCCAGCGTCGTGGTCGTGGAGGTCTCCGCGCCGAAGCGCAAACACATCACGACCTTCGGGGACGACGGGCCTCGCGGCGCGGCCGTCTGGGTGCAACCCGCGGTGGAGGGCGCGGAGCCGTCGCTGCTCACGGCGGAGTACCTCGTGCGCGGCGCGGCGAGCGTGCGGCTGCGAGTTGGAGACCGCGTGTGGCCCACCAAGGTGCTGCGCTCCGACGCGCGCGTCGGCTTTGCCCTGCTCGAGTGCCCACCAGAGCTGGCCAAAACCCTCTCACCGGCACCGCTGACCCAATCGGAGCTCGTGCCGCACTATGGCTTCAGCATCGCGGACGCGCAGCTGATCGGCATCTCCGTCAACGGGCGAGGAACCGATCAGCTGGTGTGGTATTGGCGCGCCGCCCCCTCGCTGCCTCCCGGTCACCCCATCTTCGATGCTCGGGGTGATATGGTCGGTCTCTACGCGGTGCAGAGCCCCGAGCATCCGGGCGTCGGCTTCGCGATCTTCGGGCCGACGATCGCCGGTTTTCTCGCCGGTCCGCCCCCGGAGCCGGAGCCCAGAATCAAGCCCATGGAGCTGTGGGGCTCGGGTGGCAGACGCGTGGACGACCAATGACCCCCGAAGGCGCTCTGGAGTCCTTGGTGGGCCAACGCGTGGCGGTGGCCTGGAGCGGTGGCGCGGACTCGACCGCGCTTTTGCACGCGGCGGTGGAGGTGCTCGGAGGGCCGGCTGTCGTCGCCCTCCACGTCGACCACGGGATGCGTGAGGGTAGCGCGCAGGATCTCGCGTTCTGCCGTGCGGGTGCCCAGCAGCTCGGCGCCACATTCGGCGAGGGGTCACTCGAGCTCGGGTCCATGGCGTCCGAGGCTGTCGCGCGCGCCGCGAGGTACAGCATTCTCGGTCAATTGTGCCGAGAGCACGGCGTGACCACGCTGCTGACCGGACACCACGGCAACGACAACCTGGAGAGCCTGCTCCTGGCGCTCATCCGCGGCAGCGGCCTGACCGGCCTCGCGGGAATCCGCGCCACGACCGACCTCGCCGCCATCACCGGCCAGCCGACCGATCGTGGCATTGCCGTCCGGCGCCCCTTCCTGCCGCTGACCCGGGCGGGGATTGTGGCGTGGCTCGGACAGCGCGAGTACCGGACGGACCCGACCAACCAATTGCACGACCGCCGGCGCAACCGGATTCGGCACGAGGTCGTCCCGGCGCTGTTGGACATTGCGGACACGCCGGACCCCGCCCTGCGGACGCCGTCGACCCTGGACGCCGATCGCGCCCTGCTCGAGAGACTGGCCCGCGTGCACCTGGACCAGGCCCGGCGCGACAATGGCTGGGAACTGGAGATCCTCCTGCGCGCCGACGAGGGCCTGTGGCCGCATTGGCTGCGCGCCCTGCTCTGCACCCACACGGCCCATCCGCCCGATTGGGCCTCCGTCCAGCGCGTATTGGCCGCACTGGTGCGCGGTCGCAGCGGGCGATTTCAGGTTCGGGGGGCTGAGGTCACCCTCACCAAGGGCATTGTGCAGGTGTGGCCGACCATCCGGGAGGAGGCAACGCCAGCCGCGTGCACCATCGATGTCGGTCAGGACGTGATGTTCGGTTCATGGCGCCTCGCGATCCGATCTGTGGTCGGCCGCGCACTGCCTGCCGACTGCGAAGCATTTGACCTTGCCGGCATCGAGCTCCCCCTTCACGTCCGCGCTCCGCGACCAGGCGAGCGGATCTCGCGTTTGCATGGACGCACCAGCCCGATCCGCCGCCTTCTCGCCGATGCGGGAATGCCCGCGCATCGGCGCTCGTTCGTCCCCGTCGTGACCGACAGCAGGGGCCAGATGCTCCTCGTCGGCGGCGCGGGCCGGGCCCGGACAGCCCCCATCACCGAGGACACGGAAGCGACGCTGCATGTCTCCTGTAGTGCAACGCACGCACACGAGGATTGCGGGGGCGACCGAGGTTCTCTATAAGTGTTTGCTCCGAGCGGGTTGACCTCCGACCCCTCGGGCGTAGATTGGTCGAAGCTGCGGGCGTGGGAGCGCCGGCGGGATCGGGGTCGCAGACCCTCTACACAGGTCGAGATATTGTTCAGCAAGCAATCCACGAAAACCATTCTGCTCTGGCTCGTCTTCATCCTTGTTGGCGTGTCCATGTGGAACATCATCAGCAATGGGTCCGAGGACGGCGAGAAGGTCGTGTTCTCCGACTTCCAGCGCGCGGTGGAGACCAACCAGGTCAAGGAAGTCACGATCACCGGGATGGAGATCGAGGGGTCCTTCACTGAGGCTGGGATCGAGAAGTACAGCACGAACGGCAAAGCGCGTTTCACCACGGTGGGCGTCGTGGACCCGGATCTGCGAGACGCTCTCGTGGCGAGCGCCGTCAAAGTGGAGTTCAAGAACGAAGACCAGGGATCCCTGCTCCAGACTCTGCTGATCTATTGGCTCCCGATGCTGCTCCTCTTCGTCGTCTTTTTCCTGTTCATGCGCCAGATCCAGTCCGGCGGTGGGAAGGCGATGAGCTTCGGCAAGAGCAAAGCGCGCCTGCTCAATGAGTCCCAGAACAAGGTCACGTTCGCCGACATCGCGGGCATCGAAGAGTCCAAGACCGAGCTGCGGGAGATCATCGATTTCCTGAAGGACCCCAAGAAGTTTACCAAGCTCGGAGGGCGGATTCCGAAGGGAGTTCTCTTGATGGGTCCTCCGGGCACCGGCAAGACGCTTTTGGCGAGGGGTGTGGCCGGCGAAGCGGGCGTTCCGTTCTTCACCATCTCCGGCTCGGACTTCGTGGAGATGTTCGTGGGAGTCGGTGCCAGCCGCGTGCGCGACTTGTTCGAGCAGGGCAAGAAGCAGGCGCCGTGCATCATCTTCATTGACGAGATCGACGCGGTGGGCCGCCACCGTGGCGCCGGTATGGGCGGCGGTCACGACGAGCGGGAACAGACCCTCAACCAGCTCCTTGTGGAGATGGACGGCTTTGAGTCGAACGAGGGCGTCATCCTCATCGCCGCGACCAACCGGCCCGACGTTCTGGACCCGGCGCTGCTGCGCCCGGGTCGCTTCGACCGCCGTGTCGTCGTACCGCGACCGGACATCGGCGGGCGCGAGGGCATTCTGAAGGTCCACACGCGCAAGACGCCGCTGGGCCCGGATGTAAAGCTGTCCCGTATCGCTCGGGGAACGCCTGGTTTCTCCGGCGCCGACCTCGAGAACCTGGTCAATGAGGCTGCCCTGATGGCCGCTCGCGCCGGTAAGGATCGGCTCGAGATGGAGGACTTCGAGGCCGCCAAGGACAAGGTGCTGATGGGGGTCGAGCGCAAATCGGCCATCGTCAGTGAGAAGGAGCGCCGCCTGACCGCCTACCACGAGGCGGGCCACGCCCTGGTCGCCGCGCTCCAGGGCAACACCGACCCGGTCCACAAGGTGACCATCATCCCGCGTGGGCGGGCGCTGGGTCTCACGCAGCAGCTGCCGTCGGAGGACAGGCTGACCTGGACCAGTGACTACGCCATCAAGCGCATCAGCATCATGATGGGCGGTCGCGCCGCCGAGGAGCTGATCTTCAACGAGGTCACCAACGGCGCTGGCATGGACATCAAGATGGCCACCGATCTGGCGCGCAAGATGATCTGCGAGTGGGGCATGAGCGACAAGATGGGGCCGGTCGCCTACGGCTCGGGGGGCGGAGAGAATCCGTTCCTGGGTCGGGATGGACTGGGCGGTCGCGATCACGCCGAGGCCACAGCTGTCGAGATCGACCAGGAGGTCCGCCGCCTGATCACCGAACAGTACGACCTGGCCCGTGCGCTTCTGTACGCCAATATGGACAAGCTCCAGATCATGTCCGAGGCACTCCTGAAGTGGGAGGTCCTCGATCATGAGGAGATTGCGGCCATCGTGCAGGGCCAGGACATCGAGCAGATGCGCGTCACACGCCAGGCCCAGCGGGCCGAGCGCGACGCGCGACGCGTGCCCAAGACCGATTACACGTCCAAGATTCGGGAGAAGATTCGCGAGGCAACCGAGGAGGGCACTGGCCAGGGACCGACCCAGACGCTGCCCGAGACGGTCGAAGCCCAAGAGTCCTGACGGGAGCACACGGTGCTCGACACCATCTTCAGCTTTGTGGGGGCAACGGATTGGCTGTCTCTGGCCGTCACCGTCCTCGACTTTGCGATCGTATACTACGTCATCTACCGCAGCCTGCTCCTTATCAAGGGCACGCGCGCGGTACAGATGTTGATCGGCCTGCTGGCCATCATCATCATCTTTTTCGCGTCCAAAGAAGAGTACTTCGACCTCCCGGCGCTTCACTGGCTGCTCGACACCTTCATCAGCTCGTTCATCCTGATCATCATCGTCATTTTCCAGGACGACATCAGGCGTGGGCTGTCGCAGGTTGGCGCGACCTCCATACTGTCATCCATCTCGACCCGGCAGGAGACCCAACTCATCGAGGAGGTGGTCAAGGCCAGCTCGCAGATTGCGCACACGCACCGCGGCGCGCTGATCGTGATCGAGCGTGAGGCCGACCTCGGCCCGTACGCCGACTCGGGCATCCCGCTCGATGCCAAGGTGAGCAAGGAGCTGCTCGTCTCCATCTTTCATGGCGACAACCCTCTGCACGACGGCGCGGTCGTGATTCGGAGTGACCGAGTGCAGGCGGCGGGATGTATTCTGCCGCTGACCAACACCCCTAGCGTGGACCCGAGTCTGGGTACGCGGCACCGGGCGGCTCTGGGCCTGTCCGAGGAGACGGACGCCGCGATTGTTGTCGTCAGTGAGGAGACCGGCATCATCTCGGTCTCGTACAGGGATGAGCTCATCCGGGGCCTGGACGCGACCAGCCTCCGGGAGCTGCTCCACAGGATCTTCGCCTACCACGGGCCCGACAAGGACACGCAGAAGCGGCGTCCGGTGATGAGATGGCTTCGGAGTCTGCCCAACCGGCGGGCCCCCGCGTCCAAGGCGGCGCCCGACACCGGGGAGTCCGACGCGTGAAAGCCTGGTTCACACAGAACATCGGGCTCAAGCTCACAGCGCTGCTGCTGACCCTGATCCTGTACCTCTTCGTCCTGGGCGACAGGCGCGAGGACGTCCGGGCCGTGTTTGTGCCGGTGACGGTGGCCGTTACGTCAGAGCAGGTTCTGCTCAGTGACCCGGTCAAGGAGCTTAAGTTCACCCTCCGCGGTAAACCCAGCAGCCTGGACCGACTCGAGAGGCTCGGGTTTGAGACCATCATCGTCGACACCAAGACAGCCCAGCAGGGCCGGGTCGAGTTCGAGCCGGCGATGCTCGACCTCCCCCCCGGCGTCTCCGTAGTGTCCATCAAGCCGCCGGCGATGGACATCCAGCTCGACGTGAAGGGGACACGTTCGGTTCGTGTGTTTCCGCGTATCCAAGGTGCCCCGCGCGACGGATACCGCGTCGTGTCGCAGCGCACCGTCCCCACGCAGGTGGAGGCGGTTGGCCCCAACAGCAGGCTGGACGACATCTCGGCGCTCACCGAGTTCGTCAACATCGCGGGGCGCACGGAGACACTGCGCACCGTGCTGTCGATTCGAGACCTGACCTCCACCGGGATCGAGCTGCGACCGGACACGGTGGAGCTCATCGTGGAGATCGAGCCGATCAAGATCGAGACCACGTTCAGCGACGTGGCGGTCGAAGTCCACAACACGCGCTACCGTCACAAGACCGACCCACCATCCGTCGAAGTCACCCTCCAGGGGCCCAAGGATGCGTTGGAGAAACTGACAGGGGGCGCCGTCGCTGCCGTGGTCGACGCGAAATCCGAAGACAACAAGCCTCCCGGCACGTACAAGAAGCGCGTGGAGGTCACCAACCTCCCGCCCGAGGTACGGGTGGTGAGCGTGAAGCCGCCCTTTGTCTCCTTCTCCACGATGGAAGAATTGCCGGCACCGCTGCCGGATCAGGATGAACCATGAGACGCCTGTTTGGTACCGACGGAATTCGAGGTGTGGCCAATCGCTACCCCATGACTGCGGAGATCGCCGTACGTCTGGGCCAGGCGGTCGCGCACCATTTTCGCCATGAGCACCGCCGCACGCGCATCCTGGTTGGCAAAGACACTCGCCTGTCGGGCTACTTCTTTGAGAATGCCCTGGCCGCCGGGATCACGAGCATGGGCGCAGATGTCATGTTCGTCGGGCCGCTGCCGACCCCGGGGATCGCGTTCCTGACGACCGATATGCGCGCGGACGCGGGCATCGTGATCAGCGCGAGCCACAACCCCTACCAGGACAACGGCATCAAGATCTTTGGGGCCGACGGATTCAAGCTCCCCGACGAGGTCGAGCTTGAGCTCGAGCAGCTGATCCTGGCCACCGACCCCAAGAGCAGCCTGGACATCGAGGCGGAGGGCGACCCTCTGGCGGGGCTCCTGGACCCGCATAGGATCGGGCGTGCGCGCCGGTATGAGGACGCGCGCGGTCGCTACCAGGTGTTCGTGAAGTCCACCTTTCCCAAGGCGCTCGTGCTCGACGGCCTGAAGATTGTCGTCGATTGCGCCAACGGTGCTGCCTACAAGGTCGCGCCCGCGGCGCTCGAGGAGCTCGGCGCTGAGCTCATCGTGCTCGGGGCCTCTCCCGACGGCACCAACATCAACGCGGAGTGCGGTTCACTGCACCCGCGCTTTGCCGCGGCCAAAGTGCTCCAGTCCGGCGCCAACCTGGGCATCACGCTCGACGGAGACGCGGACCGCCTCATCCTCGTGGATGAGAAGGGACAGCTCGTGGACGGCGACGCCATCATGGCGCTGTGCGGCATCGAGATGAAGCGGCTCGGAAAGCTGACCGGAGATACCGTGGTCGCCACGGTCATGAGCAACCTTGGGCTGGAGGTTGCCCTGCGTCGCCACGGCGTCCATCTGGAGCGGACCCAGGTCGGCGACCGCTACGTCGTCAGCCACATGCGCGAGCACGGCTTCACCGTCGGCGGCGAGCAGAGTGGGCACCTGATCTTCCTGGACCACGCCACGACGGGCGACGGTCTCGTCGCCGCCCTCCAGGTGCTGGCCATCATGCAGCGCACCGGACGCCCTCTCAGCGAGCTGCGCAAGGTGATGGAGCACTACCCCCAGGTCCTGGTGAACCTGCAGGTCCGGGAGAAGCCGCCCATCGGAGACATGGAGGACGTGCAGGCGGCCATCGATGTTGTCAACGCCCGCCTGGGCGACGACGGACGCGTCCTGGTCCGCTACTCGGGCACGGAGCCCAAGGCCCGCGTCATGGTAGAAGGCCCCAACACGGCGATGATCAACACCTGCGCAAACGAAATCGCCGACGCGATGCGCCGAGCGATTGGAGTCTAGATGAGCCACCTCAGCTCCGCGGTACGTCTCGGCGTCAACGTCGATCACGTCGCCACCCTCCGTCAGGCCCGCGGCACTCGCTACCCCGATCCGGTGACCGCGGCCGCCATGGCCGAATTGGCCGGGGCCGACCAGATCACCATCCACCTGCGAGAGGATCGGCGACACATCCAGGACCGGGACGTGCGGATCCTGCGGGAAACGGTGCAGACCCGGCTGAACCTGGAGATGGCGGCCACCGCGGAGATGGCACGGATCGCCCTTGAGACGCTGCCGCACATGGTGACGCTGGTCCCCGAGAAGCGGGAGGAGCAGACCACAGAGGGCGGGCTCGACGTGGTCCGAGCGCAGGCGATGCTCGCGGACTACATCGCGCCGCTGCGCGACGCTGGGATTGTGGTCAGCATGTTCATCGATCCCGATGTCCAGCAGGTCCAGGCGAGTCGGGACATCGGCGCTGACAGCGTTGAACTGCACACCGGTGACTACTGCGAAGCCCCGGAATCCGAGCGGGAAGCGCTGCTCGGCGCGCTCCTGACGGCGGGGGAGTGCGGCCACGACCTTGGGCTGATCGTCGCAGCCGGCCACGGGCTCGACTACAAGAACATCCTGCCCGTCGTGGAGCTCGGTGTGTTTGAAGAGTTCAACATCGGCCACTCCATCGTGGCGCGGGCCGTGTTCGTCGGCTTCGACAGGGCCGTCGGCGAGATGATCGCGCTGCTGGTATGAGAATCTGTACGGCGGCCCAGATGCGCGAGTGCGACCGGCTCACCATCGAGGAGGTGGGCCTGCCGGGGATCGCGCTGATGGAGACCGCTGGCCGGGCCGCCGCCGACGCCGTCCTCGAGCTGTTGGCCGAGCGGACCCGCCCGACCACCGGGATTTTCTGCGGTCGCGGCAACAACGGCGGCGACGGGTTTGTGATTGCGCGGGTGCTGCTCCAGCACGGGTACGCTGTCGATGTGTACCTGCTCGGTTCGGGGTCGGGATCGTCGGGAGATGCTGAGGTCAACCTCAGCGTCCTGCGGACGCTCGTGGACCAGGACCTTGCCCCCGGCCGCTGCCAACTTCATAGGCTCGGCGACCAGCTGGCCGATGGCATCTCCATCGCCGGCCTCCTGCACGGCATCCCAGCGTACGACGTGGTGGTCGACGCCCTGCTTGGTACTGGCCTCGGCGGCGTGGTCCGCACGCCGTACAAAGAGGTTGTCGAACACTTGAACCGCGCGCGCTCCTATGTGGTGGCGGTCGACATCCCCAGCGGGCTCGACAGCGACACGGGCCAGGTCCTTGGCGTGGCGGTCGACGCCGACATCACCGTGACGTTTGGCCTGGCAAAGCGCGGGCAGGTTCTCTACCCGGGCCGCAGCCACTGCGGCGACCTACGTGTTGTAGACATCGGTATCCCGGATGGTGTCTGTGACCGCGCGGGCGTGGCGGGTATGGCGCTGACTCGCGCCACGGCGCGCGCGGCGCTGCCACCGCGCCCCACCGGCGGGCACAAGGGCACGTTTGGTCATGTCCTGTGCCTCGGCGGCACCGGAGGTCATACGGGCGCGATTACTCTGACGAGCATGGCCGCGCTGCGCGCCGGCGCGGGCCTGTCCACCGCGGTGGGTCTCACGCCGGAGATCGAGCGGGTCGCACAGGTCCACCCTGAAGTGATGACGTGGGTAGTGGCGGGCCCTTCCGCGCTGGCGTCGCTGGCTGCGGGCAAGACGGTGGCGGCCGGCCCTGGACTTGGTGTCTCCGCGGCCGCCCGCGACCTTGTGCTTCAACTCTGCGACCTGGACACGGTCCGGGTGCTGGACGCGGACGCGCTGAACATCGTCGCGCGCGAAGTGGACGCCGGCGGGTTGCTGCGCCGCGCCGCGGAGAAGGGGCCGACGATTCTCACGCCACACCCCGGCGAGTTTTCGCGGCTGACCGGCCGGAGGATCGCAGACCTGCTCGCGGACCCGGTGGCGGCTGCCAGGGACTTTGCCACGGATACCGGCTGCATCGTCGTCCTGAAGGGAGCAGCCACTGTGGTGGCCCATCCCGATGGGCGCTACGCTCTGAACACGAGCGGCAACCCTGGAATGGCGACCGCCGGTAGCGGCGATGTACTAACCGGGTTGATTGCGGGTCTTGCCGCACAGGCAGGCTCGGACGCTTGGAGCGCCGCGTGCGCCGGCGTGTTTGTCCACGGCCTGGCCGGGGACAGAGCCGCTCAGAGCGTCGGGCGTCGGTCGCTGACGGCCACCGACCTCGTCGCGCACATTGGGGGGGCCCTCGAGGCATGCGAGGCGTGAGCAGACAGCGCCTGGTTTCCGGCGTGGCGGTCGCGGTGGTGGCGTTGATGGCCACCGCCTCCACCTGCGAGAACCAGGACTACCTGACGGGGCCAGCGGTGGCGGTACCGGCGGACAAGAGCGCGCCTGCGGCTACCGCGGAGATCACGCACCCGTACGACGCCCTGACCACCGTGGACTTCATCGTCTACAACACGGGCGGTTCTACGATGACGGTGGAGGTCTCGGCGACCACGTTGACCCTGTCCACGGAAGACACCGTCGACGCAACCACCCGCGACGTGGGCGGCGTTTTTGGCGGCCTGGATCTGGGCGGAAACACCGACGGCCCCGTCACGTTTGGCACCACCAGCGGTAGGGCCTTGACCATTACCGCCGGCGCCAGCGCGGTCGGACGGTTTTCCGCCCGCGACCTCGGCACCGGCATCTCGGTCACGCTCGAGGTCGCGTGCCTGAGCAGCACCTGCGAGGGTCGGCTCGAGTGGGTGATCCTGCTTGGACAGGTGGAATGCCGAAGCGACGAAGACTGCGCCGCGGACGAGGTTTGTGATGGAGAGGGGCGCACGTGTGTGGAGGAGAGCTCCAGCTGCTCGACCCTGGGAGCTCGCGGTCCGCGCGCGCCGCTGCTCGCAGTCCTCCTCCTCGGCTTGCTCTTCTGGGGGAGGCGCATGCGCGCATCGTGCGGGCGGTCAAAACACCGGACCATCGCAGCGCTCGGGGCGTCGTTGGTACTCCTCGCACTCTGGCTTGTGCCCAGCACGGCCAGCGCACAGCGCTCGGTGTTCGATCGTGCCACCGCGCAGCTGAGCGTCGGGACCGGTGTGCGCACGTGGACCGGTGATCTGGCGCCCGACACCAAGTCGGGCATCAGCCTCAACGTCGTCCAGGGAATCCAGTACAGAAACCTGGGTTTCCAGATGACGCTGGGGACGACGTACTACTTGACCACCCAGCAGGCCCCTCCCCTCTCGAAGGGCTTGCAGACGTACTCCCTGCGGCTGGGGCCGCGGTTCTACCTGCCGATTTGGATTTTTCAGGCCTACGCCGACGTGGAGTACGAGAGGCTGGGATTCATCTCCAATTCCCTGGTCCGTTTGACCGGAGAAAAGATAGGCTACCACGGCGTCGGTGGCGCAGGTGGCATCCGCTGGGTACCTGCGCCATTCTTCGTGGACTTCCGCACCGGGTACACAGAGCTCTTTGGGCTGAGCTCCGGGCAAGTGTCCTTCGCACTGAGTGTGGGGCTGGCCGGGCAAATGTAGTCCCGGTGCCGACTACTCTGGGATGGTCGCCGCGGTCTTGATCGCGAGCTTATCAATCTGCCCAGACTTGGGGCACACGTCGTCGCTGCAGGCGACCATGGCGACGTACTTGGCCTTGCGATCCATCCAGACCAGGTAGGACACGTCGCCAAATCCAGCCCGGAACGACTTCTCGCCGACGACCTTGACCTGCTGCGCGCCGGGGTACTGCCTCTTGAGGTCGTCGAATCGGCGGTTCCTCACCGACGTGGAGGGGATCCGCCACACCTGGAGGGCGACGCCCAGCTTGTCGCGGCGCACCGGCTGCAGCCGTTTGAAATCGTAGTCGCTGGAGGGAACTCCTGCGGCCAACGGGCCCGGGCGCAGGGTCCCGGCGTAGCCCGTGGATGCCTTGACCTTGCTCACGGACAAGCCAGCCGCCAGCCCCGGCGGCGGCTTGGTGATGGCGCCTACCGCGCCCTTCTTACCCGGCGTCAGCTTGACGCCAGCGCCGGCACCGCCCGGAGCGGCCGCCAGCTTGCCTGCAGGAGGTGAGCCCCCAAACTTGCTTCCTGGGACCGCGACGCCGAGCTTGCCCGGCGAGGGGAGACCACCAATCTTCCCTTTGCCGGCCGCTTTGCCCAGCGAGATCTTGTCGAGCTTGGGCTTGAAGGCCGGCGGCGGTCCGCCCGCGTCCGGAGAACCCCCGGGGGTTTTGGCCGCAGCCTTCGCCGCGGACACCTTCGCCGCGGACTTGTTGACCGGTCCCTTTTCTGCCGGGGCGTCCTTCTTCGCGGCGTCTTTCTTGGCGTCGGACCCGTTCTTGTCCTCGGCGCCCTTTTCGTCGCCGGCCTTCGCAGACTCGGCGGCCTGATCCGGGCTGTCGGCGCTGCCGAACGGGTTGGAGCAGCCAGAGCAGCCGGAGGCAAGCAACGAGAGGGCCATTGTCGCGGCCGCGAGCCATCTCGAGGCGTTCTTCATGACGTGATCTCCAGTCCCGTTGCCATAGCGCGCGCTTCGATGGCCAGGACGAGCAAGTCCGCTCGAAGCGTGTCGCAAAACCGCACAGTCATCGCGAAATATTCCTCACCCTCAGACACGATTGCGTCCGCGAGGCCGCCGGATTCTGGCATGACGTCGCGCAGTTTCGCGCGCCTGTCGTCTCCGGGTTCCATGCGGGCCGCCTCGCGCAGCAACCGCTCGGCACCCGGCGCGGACGCACGCCCGCGAGCGATGGCAACGTAGCGGCCATGCACCCGCTCGGTCAACAGTCGACGTTGTGCTGCCGCTCGGTCCAGCCAGTCACGGACCCGACGCGAGATCAACCTCCGGTGCTCCGGAGACTGGTCCCGCATGAGCCCGTCGGCGCCCTGCGCCACAACGGCGTCGGTCTCTCGCAGCTGCGCCTCCACACGCCCAGCGCTCCGTGCCAGCACGTCGTCGTACCGAGCCTCGAGGAACCCCAGAACGAACTCCAGATCTTCCTCGTCGAGTCGGGGGCGCACGAACAGCGTGTCCAACAGGCGGTTGCCGGGCTGCGCGGTCTCGTCGACCTCCCTGAGGACAACGTCCACGAGAAGCTCAAAGGCACCCTCGAGCCTGGCCATCTCACCGGGCACAAACGTCTCCCGCAGCGCCGTCTGCTCGGCCTGTATGCGCCGGCCGATTTCATCTACGGCGGTCGCGGCGGCTTCGAGCGACTCGCCGCGGGCGTTGGCCTCGCTGCGTACATCGGCCGCCAGTGCGTGGAGCGAGACCACGCCGTCGACGCACTTGATGGACCCGGCACGATCAAAAATGTGCTCTTCCAGCGCTGCGGTGAGTGTATCGAGGCCCGAATCGTCGCCCGAATCCTGGGCGTCGCGCCCAGTTTTCGCCTCCACCGCGGCGAGCGCTGAGATCGGATACACGCCGACACAGCCGATGGCTGACAACGCCCGGCCCACGTGTTCCACCACCTCATCCACCTCGGACGCGCCGAGCCGATCGATCTTGTTGATCACGACCACCAACCGCTCGGACGCATTGTGAATGCGCTCGAGGTGCGTCAGCTCGGTCTCGGCCAGTGCCTGCGTGGCGTCGAGGACCCACACGATGGCCTCCGCTCGGTCCAGCGCCTCTGCCGCTTGCCGCTCGTGTTCGTCGTCCAGGGCGTTGAACCCAGGTGTGTCCCAGAAATTCACCCGTCGCAGCGTTGGGTGCGGGTAGAGGTACTCGATGTGGTGGATGGAGCCAGCGTCCCGCTTGACCCGCCCCTTCACGTCGCGCAGCGCGATCTCCTCGATCTCGCCCGAGTGCAGGTGGAGCTGCGCGGCCCTTCGTGGACCAAACCGCAGCACATCGATGTGCGCGGTCGTCGGAAGGACGCCCGTCGGGACGATGACCTCACCGACCAGGGCGTTGACCAGGGTGGACTTGCCGGCGTTGAACTCCCCGAGGATGGCCACGTCCAAGGGCGCATCCAATGCGTCCAGGATCGCGGCAGCCCGCTCGCGCAAGCCGGCCAGGTGCGCGGCGGCACCGATCCTGTCGTGGAGGGCCCGCGCCGACTGGAGCAAGGCCGCCGGATTGCGGGTACCAACCGCGGGCAGCGTCACCGGCGTCGCGAGGCGCGCGTAGGCCAGTGCCAGGGTGTCCTGGACCTTGTCCCCGTCCGGGTCGGCCTCCGCTGCGGTCAGCGTCTCCACCGCCGCGGCAGGGTCACCGGCGTCGATCAGCACCTGCGCCAGACGCGTTCTGGCGCTGAGTCCGGCGCCTTGTTCGACCGCGGCGGCCAGCTGCCTACGTGCTGTCCCCAATTCGCCGGTGGCCGCATGGCAGGCGCCGAGTCCCTCCAGTGCCTCCGCGTCCCCGCGTGTGACCGTCAGCTGGTGGTGGAAGCGTTGGGTCGCCAGCGAGACATCCCCCAACTCCAGCGCCGCCCAGCCGGCAGCGCCAAGTGCGGCGGGGTCGTCCGGGTGCCGAACGAGAGCGTCCGTCAAGAGGTCGAGCGCTCCCTGGGCGTCCCCTCGGGCGAAAGCGATGCGCCCTCTGACTGTGGCGACAGCGTCCGCACCAAGCCCCTCGAGCAGTCCGGCGGCGCGATCCAGTTCCCCAGCGTCAAGAGCGCTGGCGGCGGCGTCCAGTGACAATTCCGGCCCTGGTTGATGAAGCAGCGCCGCCTCAAACCGCGCCAGCGCGGCCGGCGCCAGACCGCGACGCGCGAGGATGCGGGCCTCGGTGGCCGCGGCCGCTGGATCTCCGGCGATGGGCGCCAAAGCTGCTTCCGCCTCATCGACGCGGTCGAGACTCAGGAGGCAGGTAGCCAACTCGATGCGCGCTGCGCCCAGCTCCTCACCGAGTTCGTCGCTTTCGACGGCGAGCGCCTTTCGGAGCTCGCGGACACCTCGGTCCGGGCGGTTTCGGGAGACATAGACCTGGGCCAGCGCGCGACGCGCTCGGAACCGAACGTCGGCGGGCGGCTCTCCCTCCAGACTTTCGCGGAAGGCGCGCCGCGCATCTTCGGGTGCACCCTGTTCAAAGAGCACCTGGCCCAGCTTGAGGAAGACTTCCGGAGTGGGTCGCGCCGCCGCCGCGCTTCTCAGCGCCTCCACGGCCTCCTCGTGTCTGCCGAGGGCCGCGAGCGCCGTGCCTCTGAGCTCGTCGATACGGGCAGCGCCCGCCTTCCGGTTGACGATGGGATCCAGCAGGCGCAGCGCCTCGGCGTGCTCGCCGCTCGCGATCGCCTTCTGCGACCGGATCAGGGCGGTCCGGACATCGTCCGGCAGCATGACGTCGTCCAAGAGGCCGCTGACGCGGCCGGTCAACCTGTCGATGAAGCTCACGGCGTTCTCACCGGCATTGTCGGACCGCTGCGCGGTCGCCGTGTAGACGGCCATTGCTCTGGGGCGGCGGGCGCGAGCGACCGAAGTTTCCGCGCAGCCGCCCTATTTGGGGGCCGCACCGTCGGCGGGCTTGTCGCCAGCGGGCGCGTCCGCGGGCTTGTCGCCGGCGGGCGCGTCCGCGGGCTTGTCGCCAGCGGGGGCGTCGGCGGGCGCGTCGGCG
>CALBXO010000671.1 GCA_937890335.1 uncultured Pseudomonadota bacterium
CGGACGTGCGCCATGTCGATACGCGCGACGTTCCGGACCCGTCTGACACCCCCGACACCCCCGACACCCCCGACACCCCCGATGGCTCCGATACCGCGGACGTACGTGACGTGGATGTCCCACCGTCGCAGCCGTGCGAGGGGGCGGAGACGGACGGGCACACTGTGGGGCTCATTTCGTGTGAGCCTGGCGTGGAGCCGGGCTATGTACTGTTTGGGCCCAACGCGGCGAGTCGCACCTGGCTGATCGATCGTGCCGGACGCGTCGTGCACAAATGGGAGCATGACGCGCGCCCGGCCCTGGCGGTCTACCTTCTGGACGACGGTCGATTGTTGCGCACTTTCAACACCGGGCAGGGTCCGTTTCGGGCGGGCGGGGCCGGTGGTGGCCTGGAGCTGGTGGAGTGGGACGGAGAGGTGTCCTGGTCCTGGCGGTTTGTCGGCGACGAGGCACGCCTCCACCATGACGTGGCGCCGATGCCCGGCGGGTCCGTGATGGTGATTGCCTGGGAGTACAAGTCCGCGCAGCAGGCCATCGACGCCGGTCGGGATCGGGATGCGATTCCGGACGAGGGAGCCATGTGGGCGGAGCAGATCCTCGAGATCCGGCCCCGCGGAAGCTCCGAGGCCGAGGTCGTGTGGTCGTGGCATGTCTGGGATCATCTGGTGCAGGACCGCGATCCCGACAAACCCAATTTTGGTAATCCGTCGGAGCATCCAGACCGGGTGGATGTGAACTTTGCCGGCCGCACTGCGGATTGGCTTCACATCAACAGCGTGTTCTACCGTCCTGACCTCGACCAGGTACTGCTCAGCGTCCACAACTTCAGTGAGGTCTGGGTGGTGGACCGCGGCACGGGTTCGCTGGTCTACAGGTGGGGCAACCCCCTGGCTTACGGCCGCGGGACCTCGCGGGACCAGCAGTTGTTCCTGCAGCACGACGCCCGGTGGATTCCCGCCGATCGACCCGGAGGCGGCAATCTGATGGTCTTCAACAACGGGACCCGTGCCCGCGGGTTTTCCACAGTCGACGAGATCGTGCCGCCCCTTCGGGACGACGGCAGCTACGACACGGGCGAGGGTGCCCACGGGCCGGGTTCTGCCATCTGGACGTACGCTGCCGACGATTTCTACTCGTCCAACATCTCGGGGGCCGAGCGGCTCCCTGGGGGCAACACCCTCGTGTGTGAGGGGGCAGAGGGGCGGTTCTTCGAAATCACTCCAGTGGGCTCCGTGGTCTGGGAGTACCGCAATCCGGACCACGGGACGGACATTACGGAGCAAGGTGAGGTCCCGCCCCCCTCTCGCATGGGAGGAGGTCTTGCAACGGCCACGTTCCGCGCCCGCCACATCCCCGTCGATCACCCCGCCCTGGCTGGGCGAGACCTGACGCCGGGCGCCGTGATCGAACGGTAGAAGGCCCGCTTACAAGGCGGTGCGCACATGGGTGAGTGTGGCCCGGTAGAGTTTGGGCACATCAATCTCCAGCACCAACGGGTTGCGACAATCGGCCATGAGGACGAGGTGGTCGCCGCGCTCGGACCGAAGGGTGAGCGCGGGGACCTCGCGCAGGGTCCCATCGATCTCCACAGGAAATTTGCGGGTGCCGGTGACCACCAGCGGCATGGGCTCGTCGCGTCGCTTGACGATGTCCAGTGCGTACAGTGTCGTGCCTTTGTGTTTGAGGTCCTCGCAGGCCGCGCGGCTGAGCCAGAGGTGTGTGTCGCGCGTGGTCATCTGTGGCGCGCCCCACCAGCCGTTGAGTGCGTTGCCATCAGCCAGGCCCGTCACGGTGACCTCGCCGGTCTCGTCGTAGCCCGGATGGCGGCTGGCGCCGAACATGCGCCAGCGGAAACGGAGGGACGATTGGGGTCCGCGCTCCCGCACTTCGAGGAGCGAGATCCGTGCGGTGTAGTGGTCCACGAAGCCGACTCGTTGCTCCGTGGCGAAGTCCATCGTGACCCCAGCGGCCAGAGGAACGGCGTCACGCGACAGCCGGACCGTCTCAGCGTGCCCGACAGTGACGGCGCAGATCAGCAAGAGGCACAGGGTGGTCGGGACTTCTTTACGCATACGATCCCGGCGAAGTAGTATGGCCGCTCCAGACTTGTGTGGAGAACCGGCGTTGAGCAACGAAATGAATTGTCCCAGCTGTGGTCATGGCAATCCCCCCGGAACCTTTTTCTGCGAGGGGTGCCAGCAACCCATGCCCGGCATGGATGACAACGCGCGAACCCAGGCGGTTCCGTCCCTCGACGATCTGCTTCAGCAGGACCGCGCGACCCACGCCGAGCGTGGCGGGGCGCCGATGCCGGAGGGCGAGGACGAAGACGTCGCCGCCCCCACCGAAGCGATCGACTTCCAGGCGTTGATCGCGTCCGGAGCTGTCCCGGACCCGGCCGCCATCATCGACGCGTCACGCAATGCGGAGAACCTGGCCACGACGCCTCTGGACGACGGACCCCATCCCGTAGCTTCCAGCATGGGGGCCCCGCCCGCACCGGCACCCATGGCGGATGCGCCGGGCGGCAGTGATTGGGCGATGGGCGGCGACGCACCAGCCCCCCCTCCGGACATGGGCGGTCCCTCCATGGGCGACATGGGCGGCGGAATGGGCGATATGGGTGGCGGGTCCGGCGGAGGCGCCAGCGCCCCTCCTCCGGCCGAGAAGTCCAAGACCGGGCTGATCATCGGCATCCTGGGAGCCCTGCTCTTTCTGTTCTGCTGTTGCCCCTTGTTGGGTTTGGGCGGCTGGTCTGGTTTCACCTACTACGCCGTCAGCGGCGAGGGCGGCGACGAGGGCGGCGGCGACGAGGGCGGTGGAGGCGCATTGGGCAGCCTGACCGCCGACAGCATCAAGAAAGTGCTGGAGGACGAGGGCTACACCATTCCGACGGACCCCGTCAGCAGCGACGTTGGTGGCTCAAAAACGGTGGCGATCAGTGGCCTCAAGGACACCACGGTCGCCTCCGTGGTGTTCTACTCGTACGACGGACCTGGGGCCAGCACGGTCATGGACAGCTGGAAGACCTCGTCCGAGGGCATCGACGGCAGCCACGTGATCATGGACGTGAACGCCGGCCTGCAGGTTACC
>CALBXO010000672.1 GCA_937890335.1 uncultured Pseudomonadota bacterium
ACCCGTGTCGCAGCCAGACCGAGGGTGTCGCCATTCCGCTCCTGCGACGGAACGACGATCTCTGTGAGCAGGCGCCGCGCGTCACTGTCGTAGCCCATGAGGGCCTGCAGGTGGGCCAGGGACGATTGTAGCCCCGCCACCATGCGGGTCTCGGCGATCTCGCTGAGCTGGCCGATGGCATCCATCAAGCGTCCCGAAGCGACCGCGGAGAGTCCCTGATCGCGTTCGATTTTGGCGAGCATCGCCTCCGCCGTGGCGCGATGACGCTGGCTGCCGATTGCCTCGCCAACTTCCCTTGCCTCGCGCAATTGCCGCTCGGCCCCTACAAAATCACCTTGCAGAGACGCCATGGCGCCCATGTCCAACATGGTGCTCAGCGCCGCGGTGCGATCCCCCGTGGTTCGTTGCACCTCCAACGCTTCCCGCAGCTGCGCCTCCGCGGCGTCGGTGTGTCCCTCGAGCCTCTCCAGCGTGGCCATGCGGCTGAGGCAACGCGCCTCGCCTGCACGGTCGCCGATCTCGCGGAAGCCTCTGATGGCACGCTCCAGCGAGGTCCTGGCTGCGCCAAAGTGCTCGGACTGCATCTCGAGCACACCGACGGCGCGCAAGGCCTCGCATTCCGCGCGTCTGTCGCCGGTCTGGGACAGGATGTTGAGAGCCCCCGTGTAGTCACGGCGGGCGTCGTCGGTCGCGCCTTGCCGCCCGTGAATCTCGGCACGCAGCAGGAGCGCAGAGGCCACCACGGAGCGGTCCCCATCGGTCATGAGAGTGCGCACCGCGGCGTCGAGTTCAGCCCGCGCTCGCTCGGGGTCGCCGCGACGGAGAATCACTCGTGCGATCTGGATGGCGACCCCAGCTGCTTGCCGGGTCCGTCCAAACGCCCGGTGGACTGCGGAGGCTGCCTCGAGGCTGTCCAGCGCCTCTTCGTACATGCCGCGCCGCTCAGCGACGCTGGCCCGGACTTCAAGGGCCCCGGCCTCGCCGCTCTTGTCGTTCATGTCGCGGTAGAGCTGCATGGACTCTTCGGCCGCCTCCGCGGCCGCCTCGAGATCTCCGAGGACAAGCTGCACGCCGCCGAGCAGACCCAGTGCCTGTGCGACCTCAATCCGGTGCCGGGTCCGGTCCACGCGGTCCAGCACCTCGCGCAGCCGATCGCGCGCCTCGGTAGTCTGGCCGCGAACCAGGAGGACGCGCTCCACCAGCTCCAGCTGTGCCGTCATCCAAAGGACGTCCGCGTCGGCGGCGAGATCGACAACCTGGGCGTAGTCGCGGTGCGCCTCGCCGTGCAGGTAGCGCTCCGCAGCATGACGCGCGGCCGCCAGGAAGACATCGCGCGCTTCCTCCACCCGACCGGCGACATGGAGGTGCTGCGCCACGACGGCGAGTCCCGCCGAGTCGTCCGCCCGAAGCACATCGGCAGCCACACTGTGGAGGTCCGCGCTGCGTTCCTCTCCAATTCCATCGTAGACAATCTGCTGGATCTGCGCGGAACCAAAGCGCAGAACCCCGGTGTCCGTGACCTCGAGGACCGCGTTGCGCAGCGCCGCGTCCTCCGCGTGGAAGGCCTGCAGCGGCTCGAGCCTCGCGACGGCGCGGACGCGCTCGCGGGGTGACTCGAGGCCCAGCACGGCGAGCGCCTCCAGCAGCATCCGGCTCGCGTCGCTCAGCGCTCGGATTCTACGGCGCACCAGGCGGTCCAGGGAGCCCGGCACCCCAATCATGGCAAACTGCTCAGAACTCACCGCCGTGGTGGCCAGATCCCAGCGCCCCTCGCTGTCGCGTTGGAGGACACCGTCGTCCAGGGCGAGACGCACGTACTCGGAGAGCGTGAACGGGTTGCCTCTGGCGCTGCGGGTCAGAAAGCGCAGGAACGCCGGCTGTGGGTCGCCACCACCCAGCATGTCGCGCACCATGTCGCCGGCTTCGTCGTCGGTGAGTGCACCCACATCGAGGTGTTCCGCGCGCTCGTTCGCCGCCAGCGCGGCCACCCGTCGCGGCGCCTCCTCCGAACGGTAGATGCCCAGAACGAGAATGTTCTTTCCGCCCCACACACCCGATCGCTGGACGTACTCGAGCATGGAGAGCGTCAGCTCATCGGCCCAATGCAGGTCGTCGATCACGATCAGGATTGGCGCTGCCTCTGCCGCGTCGGCGAGGACGGCGGCGACGGTCCTCAGCAGGCGACCCACGGCGTGGTCGGTGGAGAGCCCCTCCACCTCTTCCGGGACGACCACACCGGAAATGCCGGCGACCTCGGGAAGGAATGGCGCAAGAACCAGGGCCCTGTCCGGACCAAACAGGGCGGTTGCACGCTCAGGGCCCCACTCGCGCGCGAGATCGCAGAGAACCCCCAGCGGGCCCAGAAACCCCTCGAGCGGCTGCGAGCCCAACGCCTCGCCGCGCGCGTGCACAGGCTGGGACAGGCCACCGATCAGCACCCGAAGGCCTTTGGCCCGCAGGAGCCGCCGCATCTCGTTGACCATGCGGGTCTTGCCGATGCCCGCTTCCCCAGACACGAAAGTGAGGGGGGCCGCGTCCCGCGATCGGATCGACAACGCCCAGTCGACGAGGTGCGCCACCGTCTTGTGGCGACCCACGAACGACGGCCGGTACAGGGAAGGGCGTGGGGACGGCAGGCTGCCCCAGCTCCAGGGCTCGGCGCCGAGCGCCTCAAGCATTTCGCCCACGTCGAGCGCGTGGCCAATCCGCCGGGCAGGGGTCTTCTCCAGGAGACGGAGAATCAGAGCGTCGAGGGCCGGCGGGATCTCCGGGCGCAGCGTCGAGGGAGGCACGACCGACTCGTAGACCTGTTTCCGAAGGATCTCCACGGGGGACTTGCCGCCAAAGACGGTCCGTCCAGTCGCGAACTCATAGAGGATGCACCCCAGCGAGTAGAGGTCCGCCCGCCCGTCGACGTATTGGCCCATGACCTGCTCGGGCGCCATATACTGCGGCGTGCCGCAG
>CALBXO010000673.1 GCA_937890335.1 uncultured Pseudomonadota bacterium
ACGGCGTGCTGGCGCGGGCGCAGACCAGGGCAGGAATTTGGGTCGGGAGCACTAGCCTCAAAGCGATCCCACTGGCCTTCGCACTCGCCGCGCTCGCTCTGGCCTGCGACTCCAGCAGTCCGCCGGCTGCCGAGGGCGACCAGGACGCGGGCGCGGACACGGACGACGGCGGCGAACTCACCAGGGACGTCGTCGACGACGATGTGCAGGGTGATGCACAGCGCGACGCGCGAGACGATGTGCCCGAAGA
The DNA here is from genome assembly GCA_937890335.1 of uncultured Pseudomonadota bacterium. GTDB lineage: Bacteria > Myxococcota_A > Bradymonadia > Bradymonadales > CALBXO01. Next base: position 251 of record CALBXO010000673.1, read on the forward strand.
CGTGGGTGAGGGCGACGTCCCGGACACCTGCCCGTGCCAAGGCGAGCAACTCTGTGTCGACGACCGCTGCGTCGACCCTTGCGCGACCGACGATGACTGCGAAGGCGACCAGATCTGCGACGCGCAGTCCGGCCTGTGCGGCGCGCCCGAGTGCGTGGACGAGGGGGCGCAGGGCGTCTGTGAGGCGGGCATGGCTTGCCTGATGGGCCGCTGCACCTGGGTCAGCCCCGACTGGCTCGGCGGCATGTGCGCGGCCTGCGGCCGAATGGAGAGTGGGCGGTACCGCCTCGTTGGCGTGGTGGCCCCCGCCGACATCGCTGGGCCCGACGGCACGTCGTCCCGCTACCGTGTGCAGTACGGCACGATCTCGGTCGTGCGCGAGTAGCTGCGTCTACGCGGCGCCTTCAGCCAGCGCTGACCAATACAGCGCCGATCGCGTCCAACACGGCGCCGACCGCGTCACTGAAAGCAAGTCGGGGCGCGGCGTTCACCCCGCGAACGTCCTGATTCGCTGGGTCAATCGATGGCCGCGTTTGCCCGCGCGGCCTCCCACATGCGCAGGTACGCTTCGGCCGAGCGGAACAGCGGCTCGAGCTCCTCGTCCGTCGTACCGTCGCGCCGCACGTCCTCGAGCAGCTCCGGCAGCAGCCCGATGTGGATCATGCCCTCGGTGTTGAAGTCGACCTCGCGGTCGCCGAGGTACGGCTGCTCGAACGTGATCTGGCCATCGTACGACGTGAACGGGTACGTGATGGGGTTGGCCTGGTCGTCGCCACAGGCGCTGTCGGGCCCAAAGCGCGGCCGAGGGCCGCCGGCAAAGCCGTTGAGGTCAAAGCCGAGCGCTTCCGCCGGGTAGGTGCCGGCCTCCGCGGCCGCCTCCACATCGCGAAGGAACCTGCGCCCCATCTGCCCCGGCACGTCGGGACTTCCGCAGCGCCCAAACCCGGAGCCGACCATCCCGCCAAGTCTGTGGACGCGGCCGTCATTGCCGCCGCCATGCGTCTTGGTGGGCGGGTAGCCGGACGCTTCGAGCAGCTCGTAGGTCCGCCCGAGCGCCCGTTGCGGCAGGTGCGCGATGTCAATGAGCATGCCGCGCGCCATCAGCTCCGCGAGCAGGTGTTCGCCGAGCGGCGTCATGGTGTGCTGCTGGCACCAATTCCCCGGCAGTGGCGGGGCCGTGACCTCCTCCAGAAAGGGCAGGAGCGTGCCGATCACATCGTCCGCAAAACCCGACATGTCCACCGCCGGCGGCGCGTCATACGTGTCGCGCGGTCGGTTGAGTCCGCCAAAAGTCACGTCGCCACCGTCAAAGGAGGTCACAGGGCCCGGACAGTCCTCGATGAACGCAGAGTAGTGACCCGTGTTGACGAAGTTGCCGAGCTCAATGATGCCGCCGCCGCCGTCCCCGGGTGAGAACGCATTGTCGTATTTGTGCACCGGGAAGATGGCCTGGACACCGAGCGCCTGGTAGCGGTCCAGCGTCGCCGAGACCGACTCCGGCGTGCACGTTTCAAACCCTTCTTTTGGGGTCGAGAAGCAGTCAAACAAGTTGGAGATCTCGATGCCGAGGACGACGGCCAGCTTGCCCTCGCCAATGACCCGTCGCGCCTCCTCCGGCGACTCCACAACCCGGAACCACCCCTTGCCCGGGCCGCCGGCCTGGGCGTCGATGTAGCGCTCCAACGCACGCGTCTCCGCGATGGAGCGATCCACGCTGACCATGTCGTTGCAGGAGTAGAGCGGGCGCGAGGACCCGAGCCCGGTGATGAGCTCACACAGCACAGAGTTGCCCGTCGCGTGTTGAACCAGCAGCCGCAGCCCAGCCAGCCAGGCGCGCTCGAGCCAGCGGTAATACATGGTCTGGTGGGTCGCCTTGGCCCAGGAGTTGGGCCAGTCGGTAAACGCCGGGTAGCCAGCCGTGAAGTGATTGAACTCCTGCGACTGTCCCGACAGGATCACGGGCAGCAGTTCGTTCACATCGAGCGCCACGTCACCGTCGTAGAAGAACCCCGCCAGGTCCTTGCGGCCTTCGGGTCCATGTGAACTCTCACAGTCGGGCAGCGCGTGCTCAACCCCCAACCGGTGGAAAGGCGCTCCGTGGAAGATCCCGCCGCCGCCAAACCCAAAATTGGTCATCATATGGGAGTGGATCTCGGCGATGCCATACACGTCACCGTCGTCCCATTCCCGCGGTGCGACCGTGCCCGTCGCGTCGACGGAGAGCTCCGGAAACGGCGCGCAACCCTCCGCCGGATGCAGTGTAATGATCGCCGCGGACGCGGCCTCACCGCTCAAGCCCGTCAGCGTCAGGTACTCGCCGGACGCCAGCTGCCGCAACTGGTACCGCTCCGGGTCGCGGGCGGAGGTCTCGAGCGCCCACTCCGCGGGGGATTGGTAGCTGTCGTCCAGGAGCTCCAGCGCCGACATCAGCCGCTCGGGCCGGCCAAATGAGACCGCTCCCTCGTCGTCCGACTCTGCGATGAAATAGTGCGCCTCCGCGTCGTAGAGCAGGTAGGTGCCAAGGTCGGACGGTCGCAAGTGAAAGCGCGCGCCGCCCTCCACGGTGGCGGCATCAAACGCAAAGGCCGCGCCGTCGGCGGTGGCCGCCAGATGAACCGGCGCCCGGCGCTGGTCAAACCCCTCCACCACGTAGCACCCACCGGCAAAACCGTAGATGCCCTCGTCGGGTGGAGGCGGATCCCGCGGAATGTCAGGCAGGACATCGGGCTCCTCGGTTGCGTCCGATGCGTCGGGCCGCACATCCGCAGCGTCGGCGGCCACGTCGCCCGTGTCCGTGTCAGCTGCCGGGGACCTGGCCGTGTCTGAGCATCCCAGAAACACCGTTACGACGGCGCAAAGGACCACCAGGAGTCGCCCGCCGCGGCACGCGCCGCCGGACAGCCCCCCCTTTCGACGTCGCCATACCCTGGCCCGGGCGCCGCTGGCTGGGGTAGGTCCGCGTCCGTGGGAGGTCTCCCCGCGACTTCCGGCTCTGGCTTGGATTTGGTTGTTCAATCGCTCCTCAAGGCGTCAGGTCTGCAAACATTGGCAGCAATTGACACGGCTGTGAAGACGCCCGTCGCGCACGTGACCGGGACCACGTCAGGGGCATCCTGGACGGACCACGGAGGGCCGGTGTCAGGAGCGCCGCCGCCCGCGAGGTGACGTCCGCCTTCATGCGCCTGCGGAGCCATGCGAAGAGTCGCCGTGGACGAAGACGCGGTGACAACCCAAAGGCAACGGATGGGAGGGCGCGGAGCAACGCAGACAGGCACTGGCAGACCACACGGACGACGCAGGGGCGCAGATTTCGCCCTGGTCCGGCTCCATGTCAGGGCGCCGGATCCGCTGCTACAGGGTTGAGCGCCCGCGACTCCAGGTGGTCCAGGGCCGCGCGACCGCCGGCCAGCTGCCACCGGCGAGCGAGCGGGGCGATGAGGCGGGCGAGCAGGGTGCCAGGCCGCGACCAGGCGCGCAGCGCGACCCGAACCTCCCCTGTCTCAAGGCTCGTCTCCACGCTGAACGTCTCCTCCCCGAGCTCCGGGTGTCCCTCCAGCGTCTGGTAGGTGAACCCGGTCTTCCAGTACCCGTCGACCTCGCCGTCGACGGTGGCAATCACGCGCGAGGCGAACGCCACGTCCACGCCGGGCATCAGGTGGTACACGGCCCCCACCGTGTCCCCAACCTGGACCGGGGCGCGGCGGATCACGCCGGTAATCACGTGGTCCGGAAACACATCGTAGGCCATGACATGGCCCTGCATCCTTCTGTGCAGCCCACCCTCCACCGGCAGCCCTGGCCGGGCGCGGCCCACGACGCGCACATGAGCGTCGCGAGGGTCCTGGGGGCGGGGGCCCGCCAGCGTCCCTGTGGCTATGGGGCGCACCTCCCAATGGTCCAGCGACGCGCGCTGTCCGAGAAATGGCAGGAGAATGTCCACTGGCCTCCGCAGGTTCACCGGGGTGGCCGGTCAACACAAGCGGGCACCCCGGTCAACCCAGGGTACTTCGCGGAGCCCAGAAACGGAAGGCTCGGGTCGCAGGCGGCGGCCATTCCAACACCAATGCTGCCACCATCATGTTTCGCTGGCGGCGACCCAACGCCACGCGTTGTGGCGCACGTCGGCTCCGCGCGCGAATTTGCCTTCGCCCGCCCGAGTCACCAATACTGAAGTAGATTCAAGAGGCGGCCGGGACCAGCCGAGTTTCAAGCAGATGAAACAGTTCGACTATATGAAGCGCGAGCGCGCGTCGGAGCGCGCTCGCGAGGAGAAGTCGGGCCGTTCCGAGAGCCGCCGCGACCTCTCCATCGACGTGGCGGAGGCGATGCACCGTGCTGGCCCCGAGCTGCCCGTGCGCCTGGCAGAACTCAGGGCGTCGTCCCCAGAGCGCTACCGCCAAACCCTCCAGGCGTTGCAATTGGGCCCATTGGGCACGCGTCGCCTCGACGAACAGATCTCCTTGCTCGCCGCCTCCTCCGACCAGGACATCGCCGCCGAGCTGCGCCGACGCCGGGCCGCATCCGAGGGACTCGACCCAGGCCTCCGCGCCAGGGCAGAGCGCTCCCTCGGCGTGGGCCTGGACCACGTGCGCGTCTTCCATGGACCTGCGGCCGAGTCGATCGCGCAACGGCACGGTGCCGCCGCCTTCGCCTGGGGCCATAGCATCGTGCTCGGCCGCGGAGTGCGGAACGTCCCGAGCCCGGTGATGGCCGAAGAGGTCGCGCACGTTGCCCAGCAGCGTGGAGCCACCGCGGGACCTCTGACCGTGACCCCCGCGTCGGCACCCGCGGAGCACTCCGCGCGCACGGCCACCTCCCACATCCTGGCTGGGCGCCGCGCCAATGTGGGACGCGTCGGCGCGCGGTCCATCATGCGCGTCGCCCGCGACTCCGTCTCCGAAGAGGAGCGCAACCCGCAGGATCTGTCGCCCCAGTTCGGCTCCATGGAGGCGCGCTCGGACGAGGACCTGGCCAAGATCGTCAATGACGACAAGGGCCAGCCCCGCTACGCCAAGCGCGGATACCTCTATGAGCCGCAGAGCGCCGGCGCAATCACGCTGGAGCTGTGGCTCGCCGCATTTGACGAGGTCCAAAAGCGCAACAAGGGGCCCCGCGGCAAGGAGGAAGACAAGGCCGAGGGCGGCGAGGCGCACATGGTGGACGGCCACAGCTATGCGCCGGACGTGGCCGTCCAGAAGAAGGCCGCCGGACCCGCGATGGGTGGCCTCAACGTACACAGTACCGCGCGAAGCGGCCTTCGCGGCGGCGGACAGCCCCTGCCCTACCTCACCCGCCTCCAGCGCAGCTTCGGCCGCCACGATCTCGCCGGCGTCAGGGCCCATGTCGGTGGCAGCGCGGTGCTCGCCGGTCAGCAGCTGGGAGCCCGCGCGTACGCCATGGGCGAGCAGGTCGCGTTTGCCCAGACCCCAGACCTCCACACCGCCGCCCACGAAGCGGCCCACGTGATCCAGCAGCGCCAGGGCGTCTCCCTGCCGGACGGAGTCGGCCAGGCTGGCGATGCATACGAGAGCCATGCGGACCGCGTCGCGGACACCGTCGTCCGCGGTGAGTCCGCAGAGGGGCTGCTCGGCGCGACGCGGGTTGCCTCGGCGTCCGGTGGGCTCGTGCAGCGCAAGGAAGACGAGCGCGACCTCTTTGGCGCCAGCGCCGGTAGGGGCAAGCAGCAGGCGTCATCCACCATTCGCTGGGATGTAACGATCCTGGGCACGCCAGTGACCCTCAAGCTCAAGCGCACCCTCAAGCGCGGCAAGGGCGAACCCAAGCCACCGGGCGCGGACATCAACGTGGGCGTCAAGGTCGGCGAGGTCGGCCACGAGACGGAAACAAAGGCGATTGACCAGTCCATCACCAACGCGCTGAAGGCCAAGTTCGCATCCGTGAGTCTCGACGGGATTCTCGGCGCCGATGATCGGGGCGACACGCTCAAACTGTCGGCAAAGCTCGCCTTCGGCGACGCCAAAGTCACCGACGGCAAAGCGGCCCTGCATCTGGCGACTCTGGAGCTGTCGCTCAAAGGTTCGCTCGTCGTGCCTCAGGGCGAGTTCGAACTGGCCGGCTCCGGCAAAGTCACACTTCCCGTCGCCGCACTGGGCGATGCAATCAAAGACGTGTTTGAGCACGTGCGAAAGCTTGATGACCTCGCGGTGCGACTCGCGCCCGACCAGCAGGCTCTCAGTGGACTGCTCGGCAAGATTGAAGAGCGCAAAACCGCGCTCCGCGAGAAATTCAAGGGCCAGGGAAAGCGACTGCGACGTGACAAATTGCTCCGCGAGATGGTCCACAAGGCCGGCGCGCTCAAACAGAAACTCAACGCCGCCCGCCGCAAGTTGGGCCCGACGAGCCAGCGGCTGCAGACGGCAATCGCCAAGGTCCGCGCCAAGTTCGGCGAGAAAGTCGCACACGAGCTCAGCCAGCGCGCCGCGAAAACCCTCGCCAAGCTGATACCGGGACTAAACTTGGTGATGTTCGTCTGGGACGCCGCTGAGATCATCGCCTGGGCCATCGACACGTCGCAGCGTTTGACCCTGGACGCGCAATTCGGAGGCGTCTCCCAGGGACAGGGAAACGCCAAGTCCGAGGGTGAACGCGACGCCATTACACAGGGCCAGGGACAGGACGAGGGCGAGACCTACCGGTCCGACCAGGACGACCCCGACGGCGGAACGCATGGCGGGCGGCCGGGTGAGAATGAGGTCCAGGGTCAGGGCGACCCAGACGGCAAGGCGGTGGACGCCGGCGGCGGCCCCAACGAGCTCGAGGGCACCAAGGGCGACTGGCTGCACTGGGTGTACTCGGTCAACGCGTCGGGCGGGCAGCTGCGCATCCGCGTACACAAGGGCATGGCCGCGTTCCGCAAGGGACCGCTGGCGCAGCTGAAGGCGGGCAAAGGGACGTTCACGGTCCTCACCACCGACGGCCCAGTGAAATTTGGCGGCAAGCCGGCTGAGTTCGAGGAGGGGGACGAGTACATCCTCATCGTCCTCAATGGCATCCGCAAGAAGGGCGGCGGCACAGGCGGAACCGGGGGAACGCAGACGCAAGGCGGGGGCGGCGGCACCACGCCGGGGCCCAGCTACGAGGGGGCGGACGGTCGCCGCCAGAACGGCGCGGACGGCGGTCCGGCCGCGGGCCGTGACAAGGGAACGACGGACGCTGGAGCGGACACACCGGCCGGCCCGGACGACGCCCCGCTCGGCGGCGAGGCGCGACAGGAAGCCCGGGACCGACTCCAGGAGCAACTGGACCAGGCCCTCGCGCGCGGCGAGAAGTCGGAGGCCGGCCAGCGCGG
>CALBXO010000674.1 GCA_937890335.1 uncultured Pseudomonadota bacterium
GTCATGGCCGGGTTATACCACCGGCCGGGCGTTCCCGACTACCGGGGCCGTGGAGCGCCGACTTCGTCGCCAAACCAGTCCAGAAACGTGGAGAGGCGCCGCGCGCGGCGATGGCCTTCCTCCCGCGCCTGCTCGGTGTGGAAGGTCTCGTGCAGCGTGAGCAGCTTGGTGAAGAAGTGGTCTACTGCAAACGCGTTGTCGTCGAGCTCGCGGGCCGAGCCCCAGGGATCATCCGGATGGATGAAGACCGAGTTCAACCGAACACTCGTGGCGAACGTGCGCGCAATGCCGATGGCGCCGAGCGCCTCGAGCCGGTCGGCGTCCTGCAGTGACTTGCCCAGCGCCGAGTTGGGGATCGCCCCGCGTGAGAAGCTGTGGTCCCGCACTGCGTCGCAGATCCGGTCCAGGCGTGCCCCGTGCACGCCCTGCTCCGCGAGCAGCTCACGGGATCGCTCCGCACACAGCTCGCTGGCGCGCGCCCGATCCGGCGAGCTCTTGGGCACGTTGACGATGTCGTGAAGCAGCGCGGCGGCGAGGATGTCCACGATGGTCGCCCGTCGCTCCTGCGCTTCGTACAGACGCGCGGCCCAAAGCGCGACGCGGTAGAGATGCCCTCTGTCGTGGGCCGGATCGCCGTCCTCACCCGCCACCACCACCGCGTGCAGGGCGGAGAGGAGCGGAGACGCATCGATGATCGCGCGAAGCTCATCCCCGTCTACCGGTGCGCGGTCGAGCGTCGCGGCCAGCACGCCGGGCTGTGTCAGGTCGGAGAACACGAAGTCGGCTCCGGAGGCCCGCAGCTCCGCGACGCCGTACCCGCCGGTGGCGACGGCCACACAGCGGGCTCCGTTGGCGTGGGCAGCCGACACATCCTTGGGCGTATCGCCCACAATCATCGCAGGGCAATCCGCGACGCCGAGCAGCGCTCTCCCACGCTCCAACCCTGCGCCGATGACATCCGCGCGCAGCACGGCGTCGGAACCAAAACCGCCGAACGAGAACGGCGCGGACAGCTCCCCGCGCGAGAGTTTCACCCGCGCTCCAGCCTCGATGTTGCCGGTCCCAAGGCCGACAGCGATGCCGGACACGGCAGTGATGGCCTGCACGAACTCCACCGCGCCGGGCATGATCTGGTAGTCGGAGGCAGCCACCTCCGTCCGCAGGTGACCCAGGTAGCAGTCAAACAGCGCCTGGGCAGCCGCGTCGGAGTATCCGGCGCCGATTCGCTCGAACGCCGCCTTCACAATCAAATGGTCCGTCATGCCGCCAAAGCGGATCTCGTTGCAGGCGTCGGGTCGCTCGTACAGCTCGCCAAACGCCAGCGCCAACGCGCGACGCCCAGCGCCGCCGGTGAGAATCAGAGTACCGTCGATGTCGATGAGCAGGATCACAGGCGTGTGCACCAGTCCGACCACGACCCCTCGTACAGAATCGCGTCGGAACGGCCGAGCATCGCGAGCGCGGCCAGGTTGTGGCAGGCCGTTACGCCCGACCCGCAATAGACCACGATGGAGTCCGCCCCCAGGTAGTCGTGGTACCGCGCGCGCAGCGCGTCCCCTCGCAGGAACCGCCCGGCGGCATCGAGGTTTGCCTCCCACGGCAGGTTGACCGCCCCGTCGATGTGGCCGGCGACAGGATCAATGGGTTCGTGCTCGCCGCGGTACCGCGGGGCGGCGCGGGCATCGACCAGGGCCGTGCTCGGCAGGCGCATCAATGCCTCAAGCCCCTCCGCGTCCACGACCATGTCGGCCCGCGGGCGCAGCGCCGGCACCGCACCGGAGGCCGCCTCCGGCCCCACACCCGACTCCAGCGCCCCAGACCACGCGCCCAATCCCCCGTCGAGCAGGCGCGCGTTGTGGAGACCAAAATACCGGCACAGCCACCAGAAGCGGGCGGCGAATCCACCGCCCTGCCCGTCGTACGCGACCACAAGCCGGTCATCGACGCCGACGCGGGCCAGTAACCCTGCAAAAATCTCCAGAGTCGCCAGGGGATGACGTCCCGGCCCCTCCGCGCGGCTCAGCTCCGTCTCCAGGTCCGCAAAATGGGCGCCCGGGATGTGTCCGGCCTCGTAGAGCGCCCTGGCGCCCTGCCCTTGCGACGGCGTTCGCACATCGATCACGACGACGTCCGAAAGGTTCGCCTTCAGCCATGCCGGAGAGACCAGCACCTCTTCGGCGATGGCCTGCCGAAACGTCTGGGCCACATGGGAGCAATCGCTGCCGGCGTCCGCGGTGACCAGCGGTCGCAGCGAGTCCGTATGACCCAGCCACGCCTCGCGCACGGCATCCGGCGCGCCCTGCGCCACCAGTGCGTCCTCCAGGATCTTACGCCTCCGCATGAACTGGCCGCCCATGATCCGGTGCGGCGCGTGGACCCGGCGCATGGGTTTGCCCGTATAGCGGATGTGCGAGGCCCCCAGAAGGCGCGCCGCGAGCTCCACCTCTTTCTCGATGAGGCGGCCCTTGTCCGCATTGCGGAACATATAGCCGATCATGATGTCATCGAAGACGCGGTCGTAGAAGTCACGGACGATGCGCTCGATGCCCGGAAGCTCGCCCGCCATTTCAAACAAATTGGGCTTCATGACAGGCCCAGTCCGTTGAACATCTGGGCCAGATCCCGCGTCTCCACGACGTTGTCCTCGATGGCGCAATAGGTCCAACCACCGTACCGCCCCACAGGGTAGACACCCCGCGCCCCCAATTGCGCGCGCACCTTGTCCACCGCGGCCAGCGAGCGCTGGGTGATGTGCACGTACGCCGGGTCCAGCACGACCCGGTGCGACGCGACGAGCGTCTGCCCATCCACGACGCCCGCGGCCTCAAGATCCCTGAGCACCTGTGCCTGCAACGCGTCCAGATCCACCTCTTCGTCGCGGGGACAGCCGACCTCCACGTACAAGCTCATCCGGTCCGAGCCCATGATGTTGTCGTACCAACCGACGCGGTAGAAGACATAGTCCCGCTCCGGGAAGTAGACCCAATGCACATCCGGCCACCCCTTGCTGTCAAAGCCAAGGTTGAAACACGCCACTTTATTGGCTGTGAATGCGTCCTCCAGCCCGCCGAGGCCGCACATACCCACCAGCGCGTCCAACGGCGCGGAGCTGATGAGGTACTCAAACCCGATCTCGCGTCCGCGTGTGGTGGTGGCGACCTTGCGGACCAGATCCACCGCGGCGAGCCCCTCACCCAGGGCGATGCCACCGTCACGCACCCCTTTGGCCAGGGCCTCCACATACTGAATCGCCCCGCGCACCGGGTAGGTGAACGACGCGTTGTAGCTGGCGTTGTCCGCGTGACGGAAATTGCGGATGATCTCGTCGATGTCGGCGTAGGGGAAAAATCTTCCCATCGCGTCAGCGTCGAGCTCCGACAGTGAGCAGGCGTAGAGCTTCTCGTTGTACGGGACCAGAAACCGCTCGGCGATCCCGCGCCCGAATTTGGCGTGCAGCATGGCCTCAAAGCTGCCGTCCCCGTCCTGCGCTTCCGGGCGGAAGTACAGCTCGTACAGACAGTCGATGAAGTCTTCCTGCGGCAATTGGTGGATGTTCTTCTGGAAGGGAAAGTCCACCAGGGAGCCCTTGAAGAGAATCCGCGAGTCCTTCTGGACCGTGATGACCTCGCCGTCCATCCGATCGCGCAGGTACTGCTCGATGTCCGGGTGGCGGAAGTGAAAGAAGTGCCCGGAGTAATCCCAGACAAACCCGTCGCGCTCCACCGTCTTGCAGTAGCCGCCGATGGCGTCGTCGCGCTCGAGCACCAGATAATCGTCGGACGTGAGGAAGTTGCAGAAACTCAGTCCGCTCACCCCCGCGCCGACGACCAGAAATCGATAATTGTCCACGGGCGGGACATTACTGTCCCCCACCGCACTTGGCCAGCCACCTTGCCGTCCCACCGGACTGCGCGGTACCAAGACCCATGCGCATCGCACTGCTTGTTGCCACCCTCCTGACCCTGTCGTGCACGACAACGCCGACGACCCCAGCTGCGCCCCGCGCGCCCTCCATGCTCCGGACGCCCACACTCGGCGTGACCCCGGTCCGTGAGAGCGCCACCGGCGCGGGGATGAGCGGGCTGCTCGCCACATCGGGCGGCGAGGACATGGCGCTCGTGCACGAGGGCACGCGCTTTGTTTTTGAGCGCAACCAGGACCGCACAGAGCAGGCGCCGGCCCACGTCGACGCATCGATCCTCCCAGGGGCCCTGGTGGACGCACAGGCCCCCGGAGCCAGCGCGGATGGACTTGTGTCGATGATCGCCGGCGTGGCCGTTGGTGACGGGCCCTTACGTCCAGTGGCGGCGACCGAGATTCGCTCCCTGGAGGAAAACCAGGGTGGCGCCCTGCTCATCGCCGGCAGTGATCCCGGCACACGCCTGGAGCTGCTGACCCGCGCGGTGCTCGCGCCCGGTCTGCCGCATCTGATCCTGACCACAACGGTGCGCAACGGCAGCGACGCCCGGGTCGTCCTGCAGGTTGGCGACCTGCTGCGTCCCGGCAGCGCCGCAGTGCAAACCGGTCCCTCGCACCTCGCGTGGGAGACTCCGTCGCAGGCGTACGCCATCACGGCAGACGGTCGCGCCGCCATCGACGTGCGCGAACTCGGCGCGGAGCTGGGGCCGAGGCCCTTGCGAACCGAGGTGGAGATTCGTGGCCCCAGAGTGACCCTGGGGCCCGGTGGGGAGACCCAGTGGACGCGAAGGGTGCTCGTCACTGCGGGCGGCATGCCCGGTGTACAGGGTTGGCTCGCGGCGCTGCGCGGCGAAGCCACCGGAACGCTCGAGGCCCAGGTGGAGGGGCTGGACCTGAAGGACCGAGGCGCCGCACACGTGGAGGTGCGGCGCAACGGTTCGTCCGCCGGGCGCATCCCCGTGGGCCCCTCCGGCACCATCAGGGCCCTCTTGCCCGCCGGCGCCTGGACCCTGAGCGGGCGCGGCCCCTGGGGTGGGACCATCATCCCCGTGCCAGCGCAGGTCGCGGCCGGCAAAGTCAGCTACGCCGCGCTGAGCGCTCCAGCTGTGGGGGACCTGGACCTCCAGGTCGTGGACGCCAAGGCGGGCACGGCGCTACCCGCGACCGTGGTGATTCGCCGAGACGGCAAAGCGCACCTGCTCGGGTTTGGCGGCACCTCCGGCAGGGCCGGAGCGTCCGTGTACCTTCCCGCGGGCGCGCGCGCGATCAAGCTTCCCAGCGGTACCTACGAACTCACCGCCCACCGCGGACCAGAATACTCCATTGACGTCGCCACCGTCGAGGTAAAGGCCGGTGGACCCAAGGCCGTGTTTGTCGGCGCGATCGAGCGCAAGGTCTCGCTCAAGGGGCACGTCGTCGCCGACCTGCGCAGCTACTCCGGGCGATCGGGATGGGGCAATGGCGACGGCCGCGATGTCACCGCCGGCCTCGTCTGCTCCGGGGTTGAAGTGGCCGCGGTCCCCGAGACATTGGCGGCGCTCCGCAGCGATCCTGTCGGGGAGATTGGCCTGCTGCTGGACATCCCCGCAGTGCAGGCCCACCCCGATGGCATCGGAACTTTCACCTCGCTGCCCGCCGACGCGGCTGTCCAGGAGCCGCCGCCGCGGCTCGCGATGAACGCCAAGGGCGTCATTGACGAGCTTCGGCTTCGAACCGCCTCCGGCAGCGCCTTCGTCACCGTGGTCTGGCCACGGACGCAGAACGGCGGCGGCTACTTCGCGCGGTTTGGGCTCGACCGAGGCACCGGCGGGCTGACGCGCACCGGCGGCACGGTCAACTTTGACGGGATCGAGGTGCTCGGCGGAGAGGCCCTGGCTGCACCGGGAGCGTGGAAAGAAGCCATCGCCGATTGGCGCGCGATGGTCGGCCAGGGATATCGGTTCACCGCCGTGGCCGGCTCCGGTGCGCGCGGCGTGGGCATCGATCCCCCAGGCCTGCCCTTCACCTACCTCAACATCGGGGACGAGGAGCCCACGGTCGGCGGAGTCGTCACCGCGCTGCGCAACCAGCGGGCGTCGGTCAGCACGGGGCCGCTGGTGTCATTCAAGGTGGCCGGTTCCGGCCCGGGTTCGCTGGTCTCGTCGGGAAAGCGCGGCGTCCGCGCCGACGTTCTTGTCGTGGCCGCCCCCGGCATCCGATTTGACCAGGTCAGGCTCTGGCAAGGCGAGGAGATCCTCCACGCCTGGGCCGCGCAACGGCCTGGCGTGAGCGATGTGCAGCGGTTTGAGCAGTCGCTCGTGCTCAAGCCAACCGCCGACACATGGCTCCATGTGGAAGTACTCGGCAGCGAGCCTCTGCGCAGCGTCGCGCACATCGAGGTGCTGCCCTACGCGCTGACCAACCCAATCTGGGTGGACGCAGATCGCGACCGCCGCTACACGGCGCCGCCCCTTCCCCAATAAGAGCCTGTATCACATTGCCGGACCGAGCCAGGGCGAGACAAACGGCGCCGAGTTTCGTGCGGTCGTAGGCCGGCGATGCCGCAGCATCGTTCGCCGAAGGCCGCGCGGAAGGCGGTGTTGTGTGGCCGGCTTGGCGACGGGAGGCATGTGATACAGGCTCCTGGCGGCGCGACACCAGCCGGAGTCACGCCGCGCAGCGGTCTGAATCAGAGGCTCTTGTGGGTCCCGTCACAAAATGGGGCGCTCTCGGAGCGCTTGCATTGGCACATCCAGACCTTCTTCGCCTCCTCAATCTCGACTTTCTGCGGCGAGAATTCCGATCCCTTATGGGATCCGTCACACCAGGGCTGGTTCTGAGACTCGCCGCAGGCACACCACCAATAGGTTCCGGGTTCGAGGTCGACACCGACAGGCTGTTTGGCCGCAATCTTGGGATCAGTCATGGATTTTTCTCTGTGTTTTTCGTGCGCTGTTGAACCTACCCCACCAGGGAGTTCACCCCAAGGACAATTCGGTACTTGACTACGCTGGTCGGGATTGTTAGCTATAAACCACAGTGGTTCGGTAGGGAATTAACCACAGTTCCCGACCGGGTTACGTGAGAATAGGCAGTCCGACCATGTATCAGTCCGAAGACAGTTCCCCCGTCGCGCCTTGGGTGCCCAACCTGCTCGAGCAGGTGAGCGGTAGCCTTGAGTCGGCCACACCCCAGCAGATCCTGGAGTGGGCCTTCGAGACCTTCGGCGACGAGCTGTGTATTGGGACGGCGTTTGGACAGAGCGGGATGGCGCTGATCGAGATGGCGACCGCCATCAACCCGGACGTGGACATCTTCTACATCGACACCGGCCTCTTCTTCCCGGAGACCTACGAGCTCATCGCCCGCGCGGAGCAGCGCTACGGCCGCCCGTTCCGCCGTGTCACGCCCAAGCTGTCCCTCGAGGAGCAAGCGCAGGCCCATGGACCCGAGCTCTGGAAGACCAATTCGGACCGCTGCTGTGCGGTCCGCAAGGTCGTCCCCCTGCGCGAGGCGCTCGCGGGCCGCACCGCGTGGCTCACGGCCCTGCGGCGCGACCAATCGGAGACACGCCGGAACGCTCCGGTCGTGTCATGGAACGAGCGACACCAGGCCGTCAAAGTCGCGCCCCTGGTCAATGTGACCGAGCGGGAAGTCTGG
>CALBXO010000675.1 GCA_937890335.1 uncultured Pseudomonadota bacterium
TGCTCGTGAACGCGCGCGACGCGATGCCCTCCGGAGGTCAGTTGTCAGTGTCGACGCGGGTTGAACACCTGCAGTTCCGGCGCCAGCTCACTACGGATCTCGTGGGACCTGGCTCCTATTGTGTGGTCGCGGTCGCGGACACGGGCATCGGCATTCCGGCCGAGCACATTGGGCGCATCTTCACTCCGTACTTCACAACAAAAGGCCCCGAGTTCGGCACCGGCCTGGGCCTGGCGAGCGTCTACGGCCTGGTGGGCGAGTGCGGCGGCGCGATCGACGTACACAGCGCGGTCGGCGAGGGCTGCAGGATGGAGGTCTACCTTCCGCACTTCCAGCGATCCGGCGGTCCTGTGACCGGCCCGGTCCTGCTCGAGTCCGGGGGCACCGAGACCATCCTGGTGGTGGAGGACCACGAGGTGTTGAGGGCGGTGACTGTGAGGATGCTCGAACAGCAGGGATACACCGTGTTCCACGCGGCCAACGGGCAGGAGGCGATCTACGTGCTGGAGGCGCGAGCGGGTCAGATCCAGGCCATCATCTCGGATGTCGTCATGCCTGTGATGGACGGCTACGACCTGGCGTCCGAGGTCCAGCGCCGTTGGCCCTACATCCCGGTGATGTTTGTCTCGGCGTACTCCGAGCGCGCGTTTCCCAACCAGGAGGGCAGGATTGCGCAGGGGGCCGTCTTCGTCGCCAAGCCCTGCAGCCCGCCCGTGGTGCTGGAAGCCCTCCGCAGGACTCTCTCGTTGCCGCGTCAGGGACGTTCAGATCCGTCCGTCGTCAGGGGGGCTTGATGAAAATCCTGTGCGTCGAGGATGACGTTTTCGTGCGGATGATGCTTCAGCGCACGTTCCAATCGCAGTTTGAGGTCATCGCGGTCAGCTCGGGATCCGCTGCCGTCGAGGAGCTTCGGTCACAGGAGTTCGCCGTCTGCGTGACGGACCTGAACATGCCTGGATTCAGCGGCCTTGAGCTCGCTCAGTTTATGCGTGACCAGGGGATTCCGACGCAGGTCATCGTCGTGTCGGGTGGGTTTGCAGACCGGGCGGTTGCCAGCGAGTTGAGGCGGTTGGGCGCCAGGTGTCTGTCCAAGCCGTTTCGCACAGGGGAGATCCGCGAGCTCGTTCGCGCGTCGCTCGACGCCTACAAGGCCCGGCAGGTCGTTGCCGAGGCGGGAAATGCGGACGACGCCGAGCTCGTGCGCCAGGTGCAGACGCTGACCCAGCAGATTCGGTCGGGTCGCGACCTCCCCTCGATTGACACGCGGGCGGTGGATCTGGTGCAGCGCTGTGGGGTTCGGACGCCGGAGATCGAGGAGCTCATCGAGATCATCGTGGGCGACCCCGCGCTTACGGTGCAGGCGCTCCAACTCATCAACACTGCGGGGCTCGGCGGCGCTCGGCGCGTGACCGACGTGAAGGAGGCCTGCAATCGCCTCGGGGCTGTGCGTCTGGTGGGGCTGGTCCAGGAGCTGCTGGTCAAGCGGGCGATCTGCGTGGATCGCGGCGAGTGGGCCGGTGTGTTTGAGGACATGTGGAAGGTCGGGCGTTTGACGGCGGAGAAGGCGAGCGTGGCCGCTGAGTCGTTTTCGGATCCGTCGCCGAGCGAGGTGTACGTCGCCGCGTTGCTCCACAACGTGGGAGAGCTGCTGATCTGTTACGACGCGGCCATCCAGTTTGAGAAACTGACACCCCAGGTCCTGGACGCGGTCAGCCGCATCGTGGCCAGCGAACATGAGGACATCGGGGAGCGGGTGCTGCGGGCCTGGCACATGCCGCGCGCCGTTTGGACGGTGGCGGGGGAGCACCACGGGCCGTCCAATCGTGTTGCGCCGCTGCTGGAGCAGAGACGGCGGGTCATCCTTCAATCGTGGTCCGAGGCCGTGGCTGAATGTGGAATGTACCTGCCACGGCTGGCCGTCCTCGCGCAGGAACCGGAACCGGAAGCCTGACCGCCGTCACGGGCGTGCCGTTCCATGCAATCAGAATGATGGGTCACCATCACTCTGAGTTGGTGGCCGGCGTCTGTGAGCGCGCCGCGCGCGGACCACGACCCGCCCAACTCGGGTTGCAACCCACGACGCCCACCGTTTGTCGCAAGCCGCATGGTGTCGGCGTTCGTTGGTGGATTCTCGCCGGTTGCGCAGGCGGGCGCCCCTTGGATGACCCGGATTTCGGCGGGCGGCTGTCGCGTTGGGCAGACCGGCATGGATGCTGCACTGTTGGTCAGCATGAAACACTCCAACACAATCTTTCGGCTCCTGCTGGGCTTCGTGCTCGCGGTGCTTTGCATGGCTCCCCTGTCTGCCTCCGCGCAAGACAGCGGCTTCGGCCTCGGCGTGGTATTCGGCGACCCGACCGGGGTGGCGTTCAAGGCCTACGTCGGACCGACGACCGCCATCGATGGCGCAGTCGGCCTCGGCGTGCTCGGCGGCGACCACGTAGCGGCGTACATCGACTTCCTCTGGGAGTCGCGTTTGACCAGCTGGAGTGGCGCCAACCTGGCCTGGTACATCGGCATCGGGCCCAAGGTCGGTCGCTTCTCCCACCACAGCCACCACGGCAAGCATGACGACCACTCCGACCACGACCAGCTGAACGTCGGCGCACGCGCCCCCCTGGGACTGACATTTCAGCTGACGCGGGTGCCCGTGGACATCTTCGTGGAGGCCGCCGCCGGGTTGTGGATCGTGGACAACGCCCGGTTCGACCTGGATGGCGGGCTCGGCGCGCGCTTCTGGTTCTAGTATTCCTGCACAGCGACATTGACGAGTTGCCGCCGGCCCCTCGACCGGATCTCGGCG
>CALBXO010000676.1 GCA_937890335.1 uncultured Pseudomonadota bacterium
GTACGCCGGACGCGCGTGGATCCGGTCCAGAAAGTCCTGAAGTTTGGGCCGATCCCGCCCAAGTCCGCCGCGCGCAGCCGCCCCTTCGAGCGGGAAGCTGAGCTGGATGTCGGCGGCGGTGAACGTGTCGCCCATGAACCAGCCGCCCTGCTTGATCTCCGACTCCAGGTAGTCGAGGTGCAGCTTGATCTGCGGCCCGATGAACGCGGCATTCACCTTCTTGGAGATGCCCTTGGCGACAGGACGGATGAAGAACGGCAGTGGCGCCGTCTCCACCTTGTTGAACACGAGCCGGAGCAATAGTGGGGGCATGACCGACCCCTCCGCGTAGTGCATCCAGAACGAGTACCGGACCCGCTCGGGGGTGCCGAACGCCGGCGCGAGACGGCCGTCACCGTGGGTGTCGACAAGGTACTCCAGGATCGCTCCGGACTCCGCCAGCGTCACCTCGCCGTCCGTGATCACCGGTGCTTTGCCAAGCGGATGGACGGCGCGCAGAGACGCGGGCGCCAGCATGGTCTTCGCGTCGCGCTCGTACCTCTCAAGCTCGTAGGGCAGCCCCAGCTCTTCCAGGAGCCAGAGCACCCGCTGCGAGCGAGAGTTGTTGAGATGATGGACAACAATCATGGGGAATCTCGGGGTCAGTAGAGGCTCAGTTCGAGCTCGCCCGTCATCTGGGTGAGGGCCTCTGCGGTGCGGGACTTGAAGTGCTGCTTGAAGTCGTCCGCGACGGCATCCTCTGCGTCCTTCTGGAACGCGCCGCGGGTCTTGAACGTGACCTCGCTGCGGCTCTTCACGGACAGGGGAGCCTGGCAGAGGCGTTTGTCGGTCTCGCGGTCGTAGACCACCATCCACCCCTCCCAGACGCCCGGTTTGTAGTGTTCGCCGGCGACGGCTGTGGCCCGCTTGGACAGGAACGCCTTGGGATCGTCGATGAGTTTCGGCAGCTTCTTTTGCCGCTTGGACTCGGCGCGGAAAACCACCAGGTACCGGGACTCGTCGTGGCCGAGCCAGTAACGGATGTCACCCTCTCGCTTTCCGGCGGGCTTGCCGGCCTTGAGCTTGGCCAATTGTTCGGCGGTGTCCCAGTTCAAGAAGGCCCAATCCGGGTCTGGCTTCGCCTGCTTGTCCTTGCCCATCTGGGACAGGAAGTCGTAGTCGATGCTCTTGGCCCACAGCTTGGCTCGCTTGTGTTCCTTCTTCACCTTGCGCAGGGCGCTGTCGTCGCACTCGATGAGCTTGCTGTCCGCCGCAGTGGGCACGTCCGCGGCGATGGTCTGGAACCCCGTCCACGCATCATCGATGGCCGCCTTGCTCTTGGCTGCCGCCTCGGGATCCGGCTCCGGGCAGCTGCAGGCGCAGCCGGCCAGACACAGCGCGAACGCCGCTATCACGGCAAGGGTCAGTTGGTTCTTCATCCGTTTCCTCGCTGCGCATCACTCTGCTTTCAGGGGAAGTGAACATCGACGCGGTAGATGTATGTGTGCCCACCCTGCCCTCCGAGCCAGCTCACGTCCAACCCATCGATGGCCGAGGTGTAGTTGTAGAGGGTCACGGTGGTCTCGTCGCGCCGCACGATCCCGGGAAAACACGTGTCGCCACGCGAAGGCAGATCGAGGAGGAACGTGACGGACTGCGCGTCCGGGTCCACCTCCCACAGCGCGCACCGCTTGGGCTTGCTGGAGTAGTCCAGAAGATTGCGTCGGGTGCGCTCCTGCGGCTCGAGTTCGTCACCACCCAGGTCGTAGTTGCCGGACGGCGTCACGTTGCGGCGCGCCACCAGGTAGACCTTGTCGCCCTGTCGGAACATGAGGGGCGAGTCGTATTTGCGGGGGTCCGAGGCGCAGCGCCAGGCGGCCAGGGCGTCCGGATCCGCGCGACAAATCTTGCTGCCCCACCCTGTCTCCGGGTCGCCCGCCTCGTTGCGGCTGACGGCGATGAGCGAGCCGTCATCCAGCAGCTCGAACGCAGTCTCCGAGCTGCCTCCCACCAGCACCTCGGGCGCGTCGGGGACAACCGGCACCCACTCCACACCGTTCTGTGTCGTGAGCCAGCTGACGCGGATGGGATCGGGATTCTCCAGCTCGTAGATGCTCTCCCCACCCACATACGCGATGAGGTAGGGGACACCCTGGATGACCTTGGCGCGCCAGGGGATGAAACCCTCGCCGTGGAACCATGCGGGCTCCGTCCACTGCGCTGTGCCAGTCCATTCGGCGACCATCATCCCCTGCGGTTCAAAGCGCACGGGGTTGGTCCCCAGCACGGCGAAATAGAGCCAGAGTCGGCCGTCCCAGCTCAGGAATCTCGGCTCACGGAGATCGCTGGCGACGTGGAAGCTCCCCTCGTACCTCCATCGCGTCTGGTCCTCGGACGACACCACGTGCAGCGTCGCGTCCTCGTCCGCAAAGTGGTACGGCGCGGTCCGGAAGGCGAGGAAGACGCGCCCCTGGTGCCAGACGACGTCGAGATTGTTGTTTGCGTTCTGCGTAGGCGCCTGCGCCGGCAGGCCGGCCGACGGCACCACGATGGCGAACTCGCTCAGCACCGGGCACTGGTCCCCGCAGGCCCGCTCGAAACCCTCGCAGTCAAAGATGCAGGTCGGTCCGCCGTCTGCGTCGCCGCTGTCGGCCCCCGGCACGTCTGGCTGGCCCCCGTCGGCGTCGGGCACCTCCGCATCGTCGCCGGCATCGAGGCCCGGTGAAGTGTCACCAGTCGCAGCGTCAGCACCGTCCCCCGCCGGGTCCGAGCCCTGCTTGTCGCAGGCCCCGAGGCCCAACAATAGGACAATCCCAATTCTCAGTACGCCCATGCCGCCTCCCGGTAGACGCCCATCATTGCGGCGCTCGCTGCCGTGTCAACGCCCAGACCAGGAGCGCGGGGCCCGCGACCAGAACGGTCGGTACATCCGTAAGCAAGACGTTGAACACCGCGCCGTGCCACAGAGACAGCGTCACGTCGAACGCCAGCCATGCGCAGAGACTCGCCGCCACCGCGAGGCCGACCCAACGTCGCGCGGGGAAGTACCAGGCCGCCGCTGCCAGGAGCAGGAAATGCGCGAAGACCGTGCCGCCGATCGGCCCCCCAAAAAACGCCAGAAGATCCTCGGCGCCGTCGGGGAACAAGCCGGCCTCTGAGGCCCCGGCTCGCCACGGCGCCATCAGGGGACCGCGGGAACCGAACGCGAACACCAGGCCCGTGAGCGACATCAACGTCATGGCGCCGGCAAGAACCAGGTCGCCAATCCCGCGAACCCGCGCCCCACCCGGCTCGCCGCCGGGCCCGATGGCGACCAACAACGCGCCCACGGTCACCAACGGTACGAGGTTGATCATCCAGATGTTGAACACCGCCCCGCAGCGCAAGGAGACGAAACTGTCGATGAGAAACCAGGCCATGAGCGCCGCACACGACGCAATCCACGCGGGTTTTGACCCCGGTCGCACTCCAAAGCGGGCGAG
>CALBXO010000677.1 GCA_937890335.1 uncultured Pseudomonadota bacterium
TCGGCGTCTCCGGCGGTGCCGTCGTACGCGTCCTGTCCGTAACTCTTGAGACCGACCACGAGCCCGTCCTGATCGCGGAGGTAGATGACCGGGATCCAGTGCTCGGCGCTCATGCCGTGCTTGATCAAGACCGTGATGGAGCCTGCCCCCTCGTTGAAGGAAACGCGCGGCACGTGCACGGCCTCCTTGCCCGCCCAGGGTCCGGCGTCGCCCTGTGTGTAGACCTCGCCGGCCTCCAGGTTCCCTGCGATGTCTTCCCATTCATCGTTGCGCTGGGCGCCGCCCACGCTGGGGTCGGCGGCGAAGTCCACTTCGCCGGAGCAGCCCCAGAGCCACGACGGGATGGTGACGACGGTGGCGAAGGCGCCACCTGCTTTGAGAAGATCGCGACGCGACGGCTTGGACGTGACGGTCATGGCGCACCTGGCGTGTGGGGAGCGCCCATCATAGCAGCGTCAGCGCCGGCTACAAGGGGCGCGGTTTCGTCAGGCTTCTACTGCTGGGCGCACGCGTGCAGGAACCCGAGCAGCACCTTGTCGTCCAGGGTCTCATTGAACACGCTCTGCACGGAGTAGCGGGCCTCGGTCTTCTCCAGTCCGCACGCGCAGACCTCGCGGGGGAATTTCTCGGCACAGTTGTCCATGAACGCCTTCCGCGCCGCCTCCGGCCAGCGCGTGCCCGCCGTGGCCGTCGAGGTCTGCGGGACGCAGACCTTGATGTGGTCCTGGACCACGGCTTTGTTCATGGCACCGCTCTCGATCTCCTGCTGGGAGTAGGACTTCTCCAGCCGGCCGAAGAGGCAGTCGCAGGCGTCGGGAAAGGGGAGGGATTGCCGGCAATTGCCCACCCACTTGGCCCTGAAGGCACCGGGTCCGCCGAGTTTCGCCGCCTTGCACTCGGCCTCCCAGCCTTTGGCCTTCTCATTGGACATGCGCCCTTCGAGGATGTCTTCGAGGGAGTAGGTCCTCTCGAGCTTCTCGACGACGCAGCGGCACACCGGCGCGCCCATTTTGGGCGTGCATTCGCGCATGACGCCGTCGCGGATCTCGGGCGGGAGGGGGGTACCCTGGGAGGGCGGGCTGGTGGCAATCTCCTCCCGGCATTCGTCACCCCAGGCCTGTGCCTGCGCGGCTGAGACGCCCCCGTCGCCCAATTTGTCGGCCGGGATGCTGGCCTCCATGCGCCCGAGGAGGCAGTAGCACATCGCCGGGGCCGCGCCGCCCTCATGGCACTTGTTCAGAATCCCCTGCCGCAGGGCAGCCGGATAACTCTCCGAAGGGTCGCCGGCCACGGGGACAGGATTGACGTCAGTGACCTGGGGCGACGTGCAGGCGCTCGTCACACACAGGGCTGCCACAGCGATGAGCGCCGCGTGCCGCATCTCAGAACGCCGTCTGCGAGGTGTGTTTGCCGACCTCGATCTTCTCGCCCTTGGCCAAACGCTCCTGGTACTCGTTCCAGGAGACGCGCGGTTTGCCGTTCTCCACATGGACCATGGAGATGCAGCCCTCCACGGGGCAGACGATCTGACACAGGTTGCAGCCGACGCACTCGGCCTCATCGATGATGGGGACGCGGGTCTCGTCGCTGAGGTGAATGCACTGGTGGGCGCCGTCCCAACATGCGGTGTGGCACAGCTGGCACCCGATGCATTTGTCCGCGTCGATCTTGGCGATGAGCTCGTAGTTGAGGTCCAGATTGCCCCACTCGGAGTAGTTCGGGACGGCGCGTCCAACCATCTGGTCGATCGTCTCGTACCCATGCTCCTTCATGAAGTTCTCGGTCCCCTCGATGAGGTCCTCGACGATGCGGTAGCCGTAGTGCATGACCGCGGTGCAGACCTGTACGGTGCTGGCGCCGAGGAAGATGAACTCCAGGGCGTCGCGCCACGTCTCCACGCCGCCGATGCCGCTGATGGGGACGTTGACTGCGGGGTTACGCCCGAGCTGACCCACCATGTGCAGCGCGATGGGACGGACGGCGGGACCGCAGTAGCCGCCGTTTGTGCTGGCGCCCTGCACGGCGGGCAGTGGCACGGCGTTCACGAGGTCCACGCCGATGATGCTCTTGATGGTGTTGATCAGGCTCACGGCGTGGGCGCCGCCGCGAACAGCGGCCTCGGCGGGATCGTTCACATCGGTGATGTTGGGCGTGAGCTTCACGATCACAGGGATGCTGCTGTACTCCACCGCCCAGCTCGTGATCTCCTCGCACGCTTTGGGCTCGGCGCCGACGGCGCTGCCCATGCCCCGTTCGCACATGCCGTGCGGACACCCGAAGTTGAGCTCGAGGCCGTCAGCTCCGGCGTCGATGCACTTCTTGATGAGGTCTTTCCACTCCTGTCGGGTCTCGACCATCAGGGACGCGATGACCGCGTGCTTGGGGTACCTCTTTTTGACCTCGTAGATCTCCTTGAGGTTCACGTCGATGGGGCGGTCGGTGATGAGTTCGATGTTGTTGAACCCAATCACCTTGCTGCCGCGATAGTCGATGCCGCCGAAACGGCTCGTGACGTTGATGATGGGGTCGCCCAGCGTTTTCCAGACTGCGCCGCCCCAGCCGGCGTCGAACGCGCGCATGATCTGTTCGCCACTGTTGGCGGGAGGCGCGCTGGCGAGCCAGAACGGGTTGGGGCTCTTGATCCCCGCGAAATCGACGGACAGATCCACCATCACGCACCTCCTTGGAGCCAGGCGTCGATACCCCGCGCGGCCACTTTTCCTTCCGCCGCGGCGTTCACGACTTCCTTGGCGCCGTTCATGACGTCGCCGCCGGCAAAGTACTTCGGGTTGCTGCACTGGCCGTTGGCGGTGTCCGCCACCAGCCGGCCATGTGCGAACGTCAGCCCTGCGACGTCGGACAGGAGTGTCTCGAGCTTGCTCTGACCGACGGCCAGGACGACCCGGTCCGCTGGAATCACGAACTCGCTGTCGGGGACGACCTGCAGGTGCCGCCCGCCGGCCGCCCGCGTGCGAACGCAGCGCACGCCCGTGACACGACCATGCTCGCCGGCGTAGCCCACGGGCTGGGCAAACCATTCGGCGCGTGCGCCTTCCTTCTTGGCGTGGTTCCACTCGTGCTCGTACCCGCTCATGGCGGCCTCGTCACGGCGGTACACCATGGTCACGGCGGTCACGCCGAGGCCGCAGGCCTCGCGCACGACATCGATTGCGGTGTTTCCACCGCCCAGCACCACTACGCGGTCCACGTCGCCGAGCGCAAAGCCCTTCCGCGTCTTCATCTGCTCGATCCATTCCACGGCACCGACGATCCCGGACAGCCCGCGGCCCGGCAGATCGAGCGCGGTATCGGGACCCAGACCCACGCCGACGAAAACCGCGTCAAACTGGTCCTCGAGCTCCTCGAAGCTGATGTCGGTGCCGACACTGACGCCAGTGCGCAGTTCGATGCCGCCAATCTCCAGAATGTAGTTGACCTCGCGAATCGCGTCGGGGAGCTGCAATTTGTAGGGTGCGACGCCGGTACTGTTGAGACCGCCGGGCATGTCCCGCGCCTCGAATATCACCGATTCGTGGCCGCACCGAGCGAGCTCATGGGCGCACGCGAGTCCCGCGGGACCGCCGCCGATGATGGCGATCCGTTTGCCGGTTGGCGCGCCGCGCTCAAAGAACTGAAGTCCCCGGTCGTAGGCGTCCTCAGTGGCGATGCGCTGAAGCTTGCCAATGAGGATCGGAGGGCTGTCGAGCTCGTTGTAGACGCAGTCGCCCTCACACAAGACCTCAGTTGGGCAGACCCGGGCGCAGCTCAGCCCAAGGATGTTGCTGTCCAGGATGACGCGCGCGCTACCGGCGAGGTTCCCGGTCGCGATCTTGCGGATGAAGGTCGGGATGTCGATCCCGGTGGGGCAGGCTTTGATGCAAGGGGCGTCAAAGCAATAGAGGCATCGGTTGGCTTCCGCCAGCGCCTGCGCCTCGTTCAGACGCGGTTTCTTGTCCGGCAACTTCGCCTCGAGGCGGTCCTCCGGGACGTCCCACACGGTCATTCAAGCCTCCTGGGTGGTTCAGGGCGCAAGTGTACGTCAACGTTGGCAGAGCGCAAAGCTGAACGAGACAGGTTGGGCACGAACGACGAAAGCGACGGCCCCGAGTTGGGGCGCGTCGCTTTCGTGTTCGTCCGTCGCGCTTGGCCGGTGCGCCAGGCTCGGTCCTGTCAGGCGGGGCCGAAGCTCCGCTCGAACAGGGCGTTGATGGCGGCGACGCCGGCGTCGCTCAGGTACCGCGAGCCGGTGCCGGAGAAGCGACTGGCGCTGATGGTCGGCGCATCGTGCGCGGCCCAGCTCTCCCCGTCCCACAGGAACCAGCTCTGCTTCTCCTGGTCGAAAACGTAGAGCTCCTTGCCGAGGTGCCGGGCAAGCTCGGCGGCCCACCCGGTTCCACCCTTGACGGTGGAGTCCTCAAGGATGACGCCGACCACGAAGATCTGCCGCGCCGTGTTGACCTGGTGCCAGATGCTCTGGAGCACCTTGCGGAAGGTCGGCGTAGCCGGGTAGTCGCGGTGCATGCGCGCCTTGATGTAGGCGTTGCTCACGTTGCCCTGCTGCAGCTGTGTGCGGGTCAGGACGTAGATGCCGCGCTTGCGCGCCATGTCCGGACGGCCCTCGAAGGTGTAGTTGACCTCGTTGAGGCCCCAGTTCTCGGCGCACTCGCCAAATGCTTGTTCCGCGCCCTTGGCGCCGCCGCTGAGCAGCGTGCAGGTGCGCACGGGCATCCGCGCCGGCCGCGAGGGGCTGCCATCGGCGTTGAACCGGACCAGACGCATGGTGTCCGGCTCCAGCTGAAGTCCGGTCAG
>CALBXO010000678.1 GCA_937890335.1 uncultured Pseudomonadota bacterium
GTCTTGATCGACAAGGCCGGACCGGCGCGCGCCAACGACGACTCAGCGCTGGTCGCGACGCTCGATGAACCTGGCCCCGAGCCGACGGTGAAGGCCGCCGCGCTCGCCCCCGCCGCTCCGGCGACCCGCACGATGGAGATCCTCGTCGCCGGGCCCGAGAGCGCCGCGGTCACCATGACCGGCAAGCGGCTCGACACCGTCAACTCACGCGCCGCGTTCTCTGACCTGGCGGTCGACACCGCCTACACGCTGGACGTGACGGCGCCAAACTGGGCGCCGTACCAGACCGAGTTTGTGCTGGCCGCCGATACCCCGTCCCCGCTCCAGGTCCAACTGCGGCCCCGCGTCGGCCAATTGGAGATCATCAGCGACCCACCGGGTGCCACCATCAGCGTGGGCGACCGGAAGTTTGCCGCGCCTACGCCAGCCACCCTGCGCGAGCTGCCCAGGACCAAGGACTACGAGATCCGCCTCGAGCTCGAGGGGTACGAGTCGTGGACGGAGGGCGTGTCCTGGGAGGACGCCGAGCGCGACCTCAAGAAGCTCGAAGTGCGCCTGGTCAAGCTCGGGACGGACCCCATCGCTGAGGCGGACCCGCTCGAGGTACCCGACGTGGTGCCCGCGATCGCGCCGCCCACAAGCACGCCCCCCATCGCGGCGCGCACGACGCCACCGTCGCGGGCCGAGGCCAAGGCGGCGGAGCGCAAGCGAGATGCCCGGAGGGAGGCGCGCCTGGAGAAAGAGCGGCGGCGCAAGGAGCGCCAGCGCGATCGGGTGGCGGCGCGTGACCGCGACCGGCGCAGCAAACCAGTCGGCGCCCCCGCCGGCGGCAGCGGCTACATCAGCGTGAACGCCAGGCCGTGGGGCCAGGTTTGGGTCGATGGCCGGCGCGCCGCCAATGAAACGCCGCTCATCCGGTACCGGGTCTCGTCGGGTTACCACACGGTGACGGTCAAATTCCCCACCCTTGGTGGCCGTAAGAAGACCAAGCGGGTCTTCGTCAAACCGGGCGGCAGCGCCAAGGTGTTTGTCACGCCCTGACCGGCTGCGCCGTCTGCGTCGAAAGGGTTCGTGAATCCGTGTCGCCGGGCCCGAGGCTGATCACCGACCACGCTTCCGCCGCCCGCCAGCCGCTACCCGCTACCCGCTACCCGCTACCCGCTAGCCGCCACACTCGCCGTCGTCGTTCTCGCAACGTACCGCGTCCATCCCATTGCAGCGCCAGGTGCAACCTTCCGCGCATGTGGTGCCGGGCGCGTTGGGCAGCGTCATGCAACCACCGCAGGCGTTGCCGGCGGTGTCGCCGTTGCACACCGTCCCGTTCTGGCCATCGCAGACGTAGCGGTCGAGCTGGCATGTGCCGCAGGGACCTCCGAGCGGCGGTGCCAGTGTCTCACACCCTCCGCAGTCGTTGGTCGTGTCGCCATCGCAGACCGTGTTCTCCTGGCCCTGGCACGCGTAGCGGTCCTGTCCGCAGGTCCCACACGCGGCGCCCGGCTCATTGGCCAGATCGCCGCACCCATTGCAGGCGTTGTTGGGAGCCGCGCCTTCACACCGAAGCGATTCGCGGCCGTCGCAGACGCGCCGTCCGTTGCTACAGGCACCGCAGGCTTCGCCGACGGAGCCACCGAGGGCGCCGCATCCACCACATTCGTTGAGCGCCGTATCGCCGGAGCACTGGGTCCGCTCGGCGTCATCCGGGTGGCACTGGTATTGGTCCCGCCCGCACCTGCCGCAGGCGCGCCCCGGGGGGTTGTTGAGCTCATCGCAGCCATTGCAGACGTTGCCAAAGGTGTTGCCATTGCAGCGCACATCCTCGCGCCCGTCGCACACGTATCGATCCCTTCTGCAGGGCCCGCACCGCGCACCCACGCTGCGCCGCAGCTCCCCACAACCCTCGCAGTCATTCCCAAAGGTGCGCCCGTTGCACTCGGTTACATTGGGTCCGGTGCACCGGAACTCGTCCAGCGAACAGGGGCCGCACCGCGTCCCAGGCTGCTCAGGCGAGATGTTCCCACAGCCGTCGCATGCGTTGCGGACACCGTTGTCGACGGTGCCGTCGCAATCGTCGTCGAGGAAGTTGCACGCCTCGGGCTGGGGTCCGATTGCCTCGACGCAGGACACCGTGGCCGACCCCTGCGCGTTGCGACCACAGACATTCCAACCAAACCGGCACTCGCCCCGATCCGTCTGACCGCATTGGACCGGCGGGGCGAGCTCGGGCGGAACACCGGCCATTGATCGCGGATTGCCCTCGTCCACCAGCCCGTCGCAGTCGTTGTCGATGAGGTCGCACACCTCAAGGTCCACATCCGGATCGGTGGGCGGGTGCACATTCGGGTCCCGATCGTTGCAGTCGGAGCCCACGTTGAACCCGTCGCCGTCAAAGTCCGCGTCGCAGGGCTCGTCGCCGCCCAGGCAGTCCCCGTCGATGCCGTCGCCGCAGCGCTCGGGCGCGCCCGGGTACACCAGCGGGTTGGTGTCGTCGCAGTCGCGGCCGCCGCCAGCCACTCCCACATGGCCGTCCCCATCCAGATCCCGCGGGTCGCACTCAAGATCGGCACCGTCGCAATCCTCATCAATGCCGTTGCCGCAGATCTCGGGCCGGTCAGGGTTCCTGCCGGCGTCGTGGCGCCCACGCGTTCCATCCGGATTGGGCAGCCCATTGGGGCAGTCCACATCGTTCGCCCACCCGTCGCCGTCAAAATCGTTGCAGCTAAGGCCTTCGTCGACGGCGCCGTTGCAATTGTCGTCCGCCCCATCGCACCGGGTCTCGGCCTCTACGCCGGGGTGCACCGTCGGGTCCGAATCGTTGCAGTCCTCCGGCGTGAAATACCCGTCGCCGTCCCCGTCCGCGACGCAGACAGCGTCGATGCCATCGCAGTCTTCATCGACACTGGAACCGCAGATCTCGGTGGCGCCCGGGTAGCGTCGGGGATCCGTGTCGTCGCAGTCCTCCGATGCGGGGGAACCATCGCCGTCCGCATCGTCGCAGGCGGCGTCGCCGCCCTGACAATCCTCGTCCACACCATTTCCACAATGGCTCGGAGACGCGTCCAGGGCCGGATCCTGGAAAGGGTGCGCGTCGCGGGCGTCCACCACCTTCCCCTCGACCCCCTCGCCAAGGGGCACGTTGTGGCAATCTGAATAGGCCGGGTCCCCGGCGAAGCCCACGCAGCAACCCGGCGTGAAGCAGTCCTGGAAGTAGTCACCGTCCAGATCGCAACGTTGGCTGGCCACAAACGGCGCCAGCGTGACGCGAAGCTTCGCGTCTCGGTCCGTGTCCAGCACGAACGCGGCCGCGCCCACGGGTGCACCAAAATTCCAGGCGACGCTCGGGTCCTCCTCGGGCGTGATGGCAACGAGATAGACCGACAATTTGCCGCGGAGTCGTCGCCCGGGCACCACGTCCACTGTCACCGCCTTGATCGACGGATCGGAGGGAATGGTGATGGGGTCCAGCTCCCCTGCGACCTGCCTCGGTACGCCCTCGCCCTCCTTCTTGAACCAGAGCATCAACCGGTCCGCGCCAGGTTCGATCCCTTCGCCAACGATCTCCAGCGCAATGACCCGCTCCGGCTCCGGCTCCGCACAAGCGGACAGAACTGCAGCGGTGCCAAGGATCAGAATCGCCGTGGCGAGTGGGCGCATCATTCCTCGTGACGCCGCTGCGTCAGCTCGAGCAAGACACCCAAGGTGTCCTTGGGATGCATGAACGAGATCAGCTTTCCGTGGGCGCCGTCGCGCGGCGCGTCGGACAACAGGCGCACGCCCGCCCCCGCCACGCGCTCCCGCGCGGCGTGGATGTCTCCGGTGCGCATGGCCACGTGGTGGATGCCCGGCCCGCGCCGGCTCAGGAACTTGCCCACGGGCGTGTCGGGCCCCGTGGGCTCGAGCAGCTCGATCATCACTTGCCCCGCACGCAGGAACGCCACCCGAACGCCCTGCTCCTCGACAAGATCATCACCCTCGTAGGCGAGCCCGAGGATGTCTCGGAACAAGGGCAGCGCCTCCTCGATGGACGGGACGGCGATGCCAATGTGGTCGATCTGCTCAATCATGAAACTTCTACCGTCTACTGGGGCGACGGGCGACATCCTATCAGATGCTCATCGACGCCGCGAAGCCCGTTGACCCCGTTTGGACACGCGTGCTAGTGAAGCGCCACCGATTGCGGAAAAGGAGGCCCCTTGATGAAGAAGCTTTGGCTTGTCGTTGCCCTCGCGGTGACGCTGGGAGTTGGGCAGACTGCCCTCGCCGAGTCCCACACGGACAAACCGGTCGAGAAGGCCGGCGACGGCAAAAAAGCTGAGAAGGAGGAGTCTCCTTCCGCCAAGCGCGCCCGCGAGGAGCGCGAGGCCGCCGAGAAGAAGAAGAAGGAGAAGGAAGGCGAGAAGGCCGAGGGCGACGCCACGCCCGCGGAAGGGGAAGTCGCCCCCGCTGAAGGCGAAGAGTCGCCGTCGGCGCGGCGCGCTCGCGAAGAGCGCGAGGCCCTCGAGAAGAAGGCCCGCGAGGAAGCCGAGAAGAAGGCCAAAGCGGACGCGGAGGCCAAGGCCAAGGCAGAGGCAGACGCCAAGGCGAAGGCCGAGGCTGATGCCCGCGCCAAGGAAGAGGCGGAGAAGAAGGCTGCGGCCGATCTCATGACCGACGACGACCTCGAGCCCGCGCCGGAAATCGACCTCGGCGCCCTGGAGGACAGCGGACTGCGTAAATCGTACCCGTACATGGAGCACCACGGTTACTTCCGTTTCCGCGGCGACGCGTTCGGCAACCTGGACTTCAACACCACCGGCACAAGCCCCATCCTGCCTCCGCCGGCGGCGCTGCCCCTGAACCCGGACGACAACGAGTCCCTCCGGCCTGACCCTGACGCGGACTGGTACTCGGGCGCCAACATCCGCTTCCGCTACCAGCCCACGTTGTTCATCTACGAGGACCTCTCCGTTCACCTCACCATGGACGTGCCGGACAACCTCGTGCTGGGCTCGCTGCCCGACGGTGCCCGTCCGTACCTCGGCGCGCCGCTCAAGCCCGATGTTCCCAAGATCGCGTTCTCCGGCTCACAGGTACCGCCGAGCGGCCGGTTTGGCCTCCGCCTCAAGCACGCCTACGGACAGGTCAAGACCTTCTTCGGGTTGCTTCGCCTCGGCCGCATGCCGTCGCAGTGGGGCCTCGGCATCCTGGCCAACAGCGGCAACGGGATGGACAGTGACTACGGCGACTCCGCCGACCGGGCGCTCTTCGTGACGCGCGCCTTCGGCACGTACATCGGCGTCGCGTACGACTT
>CALBXO010000679.1 GCA_937890335.1 uncultured Pseudomonadota bacterium
GACTTTGTGAGCGGCGCGGACCTGATGCACTTCGAGATGCGCACTGCGCTCTAGTGTTTCTGCACAGAAACGCTAGCGCGGCTGTGTGTAGCTGGCCACGCGGTTGGGTCCACACGGGGTGGCGGCGAGCTCGGAGAGGAATGAGCGCCAGGCGTCGAGGCACGGGGCGGTGTGTGGCCGGGTCAACGCGCGCCGGTCGTCGCGCAGTGTCGTACGCCCACTCTCCCAGCTGCGACAGAGGCGAGTCAGTTCGCCCCCGATGCTGGTGTCGTCGGCGTAGCGGTAGACGCTTGGGAAGAGCGCAGGGTAGCTGAGCCGGTTGGGGACCAATGGGCGGGCGCCAAAATGCGTCGCCTCCAGCATGGCGACGCCAAAGAACTCGTGGTCCGCGGTGCTGACCGCGATGTGCGCGCGCCGAAGCAGGTCGTGGTAGGCACCGCGGTCCGCGGCGAACCCCCAGTGGACGATGCAATCGGCAAACTCCGATTCAATGGCGTCAAACGCCGGCGGACACTTCCGGAACCGCTGACCACAGACGATGAGCCGAAACCGTGCTCCGGCGGCGCGCGCCTCGCGAAGCCCGGTGAGAAACGCCGCCGGGTTCTTGTCGTACTCCCAGCGGTGGTTCCACAGGACAATCGGGCCCAGATGGCGGTCCTCGCCGTCCCCCACCGGCACTTCGTCGGGTAGCTCCAGCGGCACCCCCAGGACCCGGCAGCGCCCTCGAATGTCGGGGAGCCAGGACGGGGCGACGGCGTCGGGCATTCGCAGGAGCAGCGTCTCTGCTCCCGCCAGGAAGCTGTCGAGGTTGTACGAGCTGTTGAACACGCAATGGG
This sequence comes from uncultured Pseudomonadota bacterium, assembly GCA_937890335.1. Classification (GTDB taxonomy): domain Bacteria; phylum Myxococcota_A; class Bradymonadia; order Bradymonadales; genus CALBXO01. The sequence goes on from CALBXO010000679.1 coordinate 837, forward strand.
TGGCGGCGAGCCCGGACAGGATCTGCGTGAACGCGAAGTGGTGGTCCCGCTCCCCGCTGAACTCCGGTCTGACCGGGTAGGCGAGCTGGTTTTCGTGGAAGTACAACACGCGGGGCAGACGCGCGAGCTGCGGGCACAGCCCAATCAGGTCTCCGAGCGCCAGCATGCTCGTGGTCAGCAGCACGTCGTGGTCCTGGCGCAGCGCGTCGACGTGCTGGGTCGCAAACCACGCGGCGCTGCCGCGCATTCGCCACTTCCAGTGCCTGGCCGGCAGCGAGAGAGTGGTCCAGTCGGCGTCGATCCCAGCCGCCAGGGTGGTCACGAACTGCGCGTGGGAGCCGCCGTGGAACGGGTCCAGCACGAGAATCTTCACAAGAGCCCTCCTGGTCGGGCGATCGGGTCAGCCGTTTCGGTGGGTGTTGTCAGTCTTCCAGAGGGATCTCCGGGGGCGGCGCCGGGAAGCGCCTGGCCTGCTCAAGGATGCGATAGAATCCTCGGCGACTGATGCCCATGATCTCCGCGGCCTTCTTCTTGTTGCCGCTGGCCTTGCCCAGAGCGTCCATGGCCATCTGGTAGCGGTAGACGGCCTGCTTGCGCTGGTACTCGTCCTTGGACGCCGGCGCTTGGGTCGTTGCGGGGGGTTGTCCCCAACCCGGAGGTCCGTGGGTACCAGGGCCAGGTGTCTGGCCCCCACCCTGCCATCCCTGGGCCGCCCATGGTGGCGGACCCCAGGCCCACGGCGGTGGCCCCCACCCCTGCGGTCCCCACCCCTGGGGCGCCCATCCCTGCGGTGGGGCGCCCCACGGTGTCTGCGGCGGCTGTCCCCACGGCGGCGCTGCGGGCTGCGCCCATCCGGCGGGCGCGGTGGCCTGCGGCTGCCAGGGAGGCTGCCCCTGCGCAGGAGGTCCACCCCACGATTGTGGCGGTCCGCCCCAGGGCGGCGCCTGCCAGCCCGGGGGCTGCGCAGGCGTGGCCGGCGGCGCCGGTTCGCCCGCCGCGGACAGCAGCGTGTCGAGTGTGAGCTCCGCTCCGTTGCACAGGAGCATGGCGCGCTCCATGGCGTTGCGCAGCTGGCGAATGTTCCCCGGCCAGGGCTGCTGCTGGAGCGCGCGGATCAGGTGGGGCGCCGGAGGCGGCAGGTTGATGTTGTGCTGCTCAATGAAGAGGCGAAAGTAGAACTGGGTGAGCTCTGGGATGTCGTCGGGGCGCTCGCGCAGTGGGGGCAGACGCAGCTGCATGACGTTGAGCCGGTAGAAGAGATCCTGCCGGAACTCACCTTTGGCGACCTGCTCCTCCAGATCCCAATGCGTCGCGGCGACGATGCGCACGTCGACCTCGCGGTCGCGGTCACTGCCGACACGGCGGACGACACCCTCCTGCAAGACGCGCAGCAATTTGGCCTGCGCGGACAGGGGCAGGTCGCCGATCTCGTCCAGGAACACCGTCCCAGTGTTGGCCTGCTCAAAATAGCCTGGGCGGGCCTGGTGAGCGCCGGTGTAGGCGCCGCGCTCTGCGCCAAAGAGCTCTCCCTCGACAAGGCCGTCTGGCAGCGAGGCGCAGTTGATGGCCACAAAAGGTCGGCGCGACCGCAGCGACGCCTCGTGGACACCCCGCGCCAACAGCTCCTTGCCTGTACCGGTCTCGCCCAGGACCAGCACCGGAATGTCGGCGTGCGCGATCTTTCTGGCCTGTTCGAGCACGGACACGAGCGCGCGGCTCTTCCCAATGATCCGTGGAAAGGTCTCGTTGACGACGTGGCTCTCTTCTCGCTGGTGGGCCATCTCCACCATCGGGCCAAGCTGGTTGCCGAGCATCGTCAGCAGCTCTTTGTCCGACTCGGAGAACTGCTGCCCGTGGGGGCTGTCCAGGTAGACGATGCCGCGCGGCTCGCCGTCCACGTCCAGCGGAAACGCCAGGATGGAGCGCATGCCCAGGGTGGCGATGGAGCCGGATTGCGAGAAGCGCAGGTCCTCGGTTGCGTCCGCGGAGAGCACCGGGGCGGCGTTCTCCATCACGCGGCGCAGCACAGTGCCACTGGCGGCACTGCGCTTCTTGTCCAGGTCCTTCTTGTCGAAGCCGCGCGCGTAGGCGATCTCGACCGTCCACTTCTCCTCGCGCTCCTCCGAGCCCCAGTCCTGCTCGATGATGCTGGAGTCGGGGCCCGCTGGATTGGCCTCGCTGAGGCGCTCCACACGGAACAGAATCCCCCGGTCGGCCGCAGTGAAGTCGATGATCTGGTCCAGGACCTCGCCCAGCATCCCGACGAGCCTCTGGTTGGCGGCGCGCTGCAGGTTGTTGGTGATGCCAAGGATGCGCTTCATCCCGTCCAGGAGGTGCCCCCGCGCGGACGAGTCGAGGTGGGTGGCGTCGTGGACGATGCGTTTGAGGTGGCTGGCCTTGAGGTATCCATCGCGGTAGGCGCGGGGCATGCCGGCCAGCTGTTCCTCGAGTCGGTCATGGGCGCGTTGGAAGAGCTGGCTGGCTCGATCGTGCGCGCCGCGCTCCTGTTCGAGCTGTGCCTGCAGATGCAGGGCGACCGGTCGCTCGCGCTCGAGGTGGTGCTTCTGGATGAGCGTGTCGAGCTCCACCAGGCGGCTGTCGGCCTCGTCGAGATCCCCCGCCAACAGCTCGCCCTGAATCAGGGTAATCAGCGCCTCGACGTTTGTACCGATGTGTACGTTGCGACTCTTGACGACCGCCAGACCCGCGCGCCGTATCGCTTCTGTGGCCTGACCGTCGAGCAGGGCGATCTTGGCCTCGCAGAGGCTGATGAGAGCTTCCCGGAAGTCCTCGGCTGGCAGCGCGTCCACTTCCCGCTTGGCGATCTCGAGCGCCTGCGCGGCCCGCTCGCGGTCGTCCGTCAGGAGATGGGCGTACACATTCTGCACGGGCGCCATCCACCTGCGCTCGGCGTTGGCGTCCTGCTCGCAGCGCTCCGAGAGCGCCTCGGCTTGCCGCGTCAGACCAAAGCGGGCGTGGAAGTTCAGCCTGCTGATGTTGATCTGGCGCTGGGCGTCGATGTTGCCGGAGCGCACGGCCAGGCGATAGCTCTCCTCCAACGTCTGGAACGCCTGGTAGGGGCGACCCACCTGGTCGTACACGAAGGCCAGGCCACGGTGGATGTTGTGGGTTGTGACGAGGCCGGCGGCGCGCGCTTCGTTCAGCCATCGCTCCGCGTAGTAGCGTGCGACCTCCACCTCACCTGCGCCGCCCAGCGTGCGCAGCAGGTTGCCGAGCCCCTTGAGCGCGGACAAAGGCAGGACTCGCTCCTCACTGGCCACCATGACGCAGCGTTCGTAGTGGGCCACGGCCGCACTGAGGTCGTCGCGCTCGGTCAAGACACCGAGCAGGTTGAGGAGCTCGGCGCGGTCTCCCGGCTCCACGGTGCTGGCCGCGTCCCGGGCCAGCGTGCTTACCAGGGCCTCCCGCAGGGCGATCCTGTGGTCGCCGGTGTACAGAAGCCGAGCCAACGCGCGAAACAGCGGGCACCACGCGTTGGGCGTCTCGATCTCGGACAACCGCCGGATGGCGTGCGGAGCTCGCTGGGCGATGCCGGCGGAATCGCCGCCGATGCGCGCGGCGTCGGTCAGCAGCGCCAGGGCCTCGGCGACGGCCGGATCACCGGTGTCGCTGGGCGGCGCTGCGAGCGTGGCCAGCAATTCGGGCCAAGGGGGTTCCGGCGGACCGGCGGGCAGGTCTTCGTTCAATGCGTGGAGCAGGAACGCGCCGGTGTGCTCCGCAGCCTGGGCGTCCTCCCGGAGCACGTCGAGCCGCAACAGGCCCAGGGCCGCCACAGCAGCCACCCGCACAGAGCCGGGAGGACGTGCGGCCTCGATGATGATCTTGAACGCGCGGCGGGCGGGATCGAAGGCCTTGCGCCGGGCGAGCTCCTCAGCGATGGCCGGCCCATGCTCTACGATTGCGTCAACCCGATGGGCGCGGTCCAGCCAGATGAGCCGGTGAAGGCCGGGTACCGAGCCAGGGTTTGCCGCGACCGTGGCCTCCAGGTGGGCGCTATAGCGCTGGGCGATCGTCTCGGTGCGGTCCGTGCCCTCGAGGCCGGGCAGCACCAGCTCGCGGACGGTGTCCGAAGCCACCAGCCAGGCCCCCCCTTCCCCCCGCCGAACCAGGGAAGCCTGTCTGAGCACTTCGAGGGTGCCGGATCGCACCATGGACGCGTCCACCACGGACCGAAGCGCTTCCAGCTCCATCGGCGCGCCGACGACCGCGAGCGTCTCCACGATGTCGCGGGCCCCCGCCTTCAACCGAGCGAGTTGGGCCCGCAGCGACGCGGTCCGATCCGCAGCGCCGAAGAGAAGCGCCAAGTCGATCTGCCGCTTGCCCTTGCGAGCCGAGCGGATGGCCGTCGCGACGCGCTCAAGGGCGCCGGGGTTGCCCGAGGTTGCGTCGTGAATCTGCCCGAGGAGGCGAGCTCCGATCTTCTGCTCGGCCAGGTTCCGATCGAGAAACTGCGACACGGCGGGCGCGCGAAGACCGTCCAGACGAAGGGTCTGGACGCTCGAACCCAGCCGCTCCAGGAGATCGCCCGAACCGTCGAGTTCCGGGTCTACGGTGACGAGCACCGCCAGTCGCGCCCCCGAGTCGCCAGCCCGGTCGGCCGCGAGGTAGTTGGCCAGCGCAGCCACTGACTCGAGTGTTCGGTGGGGCCGTCCGGCGTGCACGGAGATTACGATGGTACCGTTGGAGCTGGCCTCGGCGAGATGGTCAAGGAGCCGTTGCGCGTGTGGGTTGGAGGCCGGGTCCGTGAGGTCCAGGTCGTCGCTGAGCTCGCCGAGGAGGTCCGCGGACCGAGCCACCCACTGCGGCGAGTGGATCAGGAGTTTGCGTGCCAGCTCCGACAGCAGCGTGTCAGACTCGTCGCCGTCCGTGTCGTGTTCGAGAACGGGGACACCGCGGCTGCGCAGGGGTTCAAAGAAGACGTTGAGCAAGCGGCGCTTGCCGACGCCGCCGTTCCCCACGATCACCAGGGTTGGGTCCGCATCGCCGCCGCTGTCGACGGCGTCGTACCAATGCCTGAGTCGGTCCAGCTCGTCTTCGCGTCCGACGAATGCGCTGGACGCCGCCATGTCGTCGGGTGCCCATGGCTCGAGACGTTCCACCGCCTCCACCGCCGCTGCGTTGCGGGCAGCGGGTGCCCGACTCATCAGGTCGCGGATGAGGGGCACCAACGCCGCGGCCGCGGGCCCCTTTGCCTTCCAGCGGGGGGGGGGATGGGGCACCTCTTCGTTGACGATGCGATCGATGAGCACGGAGTCGACCACCGACTGCGTGGGCCCGGCGTCGGCGAAGGGCGGTGATCCGTAGAGGAGGTGATAGATCGACGCGCCCACCGCGTAGAGGTCGGTCTCGGGCCCCGGCCGCGTCTGGCCCGCGAGCAGCTCGGGTGCGATGTAGCGCGCGGTCCCGCGAATTCCGGTTTGCTCGGACTCGCTCTGGAAGATGAGTCCAAAATCGATCAGCGTGGCTGAGGGTGGAGCGTCCTCACGAAGCGTCACGAGCAGGTTGTCGGGCTTCACGTCGCCGTGGCAGTAGCCGGCTCGATGCAGCGCCAGGATGGTGCCGAGGAGCAACCCAGAGATTGTGGCGACCTGCTCTGGGCTCAGAGTTCCCGCCACAGAATCGGCCGGAACTCCGTCGGTCAGCTCCTTGGTGTAGAAAACTCGTCCGGTCGAATCCTCACCCCAATCCAGAACGCGCGGCAAGCAAGGATGACGCAGCTGCGTCAGGAGTCGGAAACTTTCCTTGGTCTCGTCGGCGGTCGCGCTGCTGTCGTCGGCCTGGGCCCAGAGATGTTTGAGGACGAGCTTCCGGCGCCGCAGGCGATCAAACGCGACGTAGACCGCGCCGCTGGCGCCACGTCCCAACTCGCGCAGGACCTGGTAGCGACCGTCGATCAGCGCCTGATCGTTTCGATACCCCGCCTGGAGCCCCGTGGTATGCGCGCGCGTTGCCATGGTCGAGACGGTCGCACGCCCTACAGGGGGCCGCCAGTTCTTGTCTGCGATCAGAGATCACCCAGATCGAGAGCCGGAACCGCATTCGATTTCGAGCGCGGTGTTGCACGGCAGGTGCGCGGCGACCGTCCGCACTCCACTGCGGGGACAGGTGATCGAAACGGGCACGACGCCCAGGGTTGATCCCCTGGTAGACAGCCTCCAGCCGGTGGTCAAACGGCGTCGAAAACACGGGTGGTTCTGTGTGCGCATAACGTCGCACAAGTAGCACATCTACCGGTGACTGTGCTCCGCTTCCACACCTGTAAGTGTTGGAATTTGTTCAGTTTTTTCTGCTTGACGGGTTGCGGCAACCTGTGTAGAGACCTATACCTCAATCAACGACTTTCATGTAGGTGTGTAACGCCCAATTCGGGAGATACACCTACAACCCTGAACAGAAATTCGTCATTGCACGTGAGGGACAACATGATCAGCAAGACGGCTCGCAAATTCATCGCCTGCATCGCGGTCGTAGGTATGACGCTCGGCGTCGTGGCTCCGGCCACCGCCGCGAATCCTGCAACCATGACCGCACCGGTCGCCGGAAACTACACGAAGCTCACCAACGTGGAGGTTGGAGTCTTCGATGGTTCGGGCGTGATGATCGCCACCTGTTACACGGGCAGCGCCTCGGTGAAGAACGGCGCGACCCACTTCTCATGTGACTTCTCGGGAGATGTGACGGGCGCTGAGCTTGTTGTCATCGACGCGAGCGAAGGCCAGGAGGCATACGGCGTCTCCGATGTCGCCGCGGGCAAGCTCACCCTGAAGAACCTGGACATCGGCAAGACCGGACTGTTCAGCGTAGACGTTGGCAGTGGCACCCCGCAGTTCTGAAGGAGGACATGAAGATGATTGACGTAACAACAACAGAGCCGACGTTTTAGAGACCGAGCCCCTCGGGGTTCAGGTTCCCTCGCCCCCAGGATGGGCTGTGCTCCCAAAGGGATCGCGGCGCGGTTGGTGTCCCTCACCGCGCGACCGGTCCACGACATGTGAAAGCAAAAAGGCCCGACGGAATCCGTCGGGCCTTTTGCGTTCTTGTAGCTCCACTCCCGCCGGGGCGAGAACCGTGGGTGGAGCGCCTACGCCGCGATGGCGTCGCCGAAGACACGCGCCGCCGCGGGGCGCGGTCCGGTGTGGGCCTCGAGCGGGTGGAGGAGGTAGCGCATCCAGGTGCCCGAGTCGATGTGGCGCAGGTCCTGGAAGTCACGGGTCGGCGGCCGCTGCAGACTGTCACCGGTGGCGTCTGGCATCAGGGCGGCGTTCAGAAACTGCACGTAGTCGTGGCAGACGCAGTGACCCAACGGAAGGCCCCAGGTGTGATCGCCCACAAAGGATGTGGCCGCGCGGGCGTCGCCGAGTGCCTCGAGAGCCGAGCGAACCTGCCGCAGACCGGCGCCGATGCGGTCCGAGTTGGCGCCCGAGTCGGCGGCGAGAATCCGAGCCTTGAGCCAGCGCGCCTCCAGAGCCCGCGGCATCACCTGGGCCAGGTGAAACAGTCGCTCGGCGTGGTCCGCGTCGCGCGTTGCCTGGCCCACGAGCACGCGGCGCGGAGCCCCCGTGCGGCGCAGCGCCTCGCGCAGCCGCAGCCGCGCCAAGGTAAGCAAGATGCGCCCGAGCAGGCTGCACTCAGACTGCCGTGCGGATTCGCGGGCGCGCTCGACGAGGGTGAGGGCGACGCTGCGCAGGCGCCGGGCGTCTGCGCCACGCTGGAAAGAGCCGTCGAGTTCGTTGAGTCGAAGGCCGGCGAGCGCTGCAAACAACGCGGCGCGGCCTCGTTCCCAGGTGGGGGCGTCGACTTTGGCGTACGCCATGCGGGCCAGATGATGCGCCGAGCGCAGGTGCATCTCACCGTGATCGTCACAGCCGAGGCTCAGGTGAAGCCCGGCGCGCGCGAGCAGCTCGCGGTGTTCGCCGCTGGGCGCGCTGCACTGAAGCATGCGCCGCGCAGTCACGGTGGCCGTCTCATCCCCGGTGCCGATCCACAGCGCCACCAGTTCCATGCACTCGACGCGCAGCTTGGACGCGAGCTCACCGGCGGCGAAGCGGGCCGTCGTGCGCAGCAGACCGATCAGGCGCTCGTAGGCCGTGGCATCCACGGGTTCGATGGTGGCGCGCCGGAGTCGCGCAATGCCGAGGGCACACTCCCAGACAGCGGGGAGGCTCGGCCACTGCCTCACGACCTCGCGGTGGGTGGCTTCCAGCGAGGTGGCGACCATGGACCGCGCAGTCGAGATGCCGCCGCGGGTCATGGTGGACTCGAACTTCCTGGCAGTCTCCAGCACGCCCCGCAGCCCCCGCGGCGCCGTCTTGCTACCCGCGACTGCGGCGCGAGCCCACAGCGGAAGCAACCCCGTTCCGCGCACCGCAAAGGCCAGCGAGCAGGACTCGGCCAGCGAGCAGAGCTCAATCATCCGCCGCAGCGTCTGAGACCTTTGTTGCGGTTCAAGGGAGCTGCCGCCGGTCCGGATCAGGCGCTCCCAGACGGCGAGCTCGGCGAGGTGTCCGCGTACAGCGCTGTCCTGCGTCTCTTGCACGATCCGCGCGAGCCTTGCCAGGGTGTCGGGGCAGTGGGTCTGGTGGCTGGTGCCCCATCGGCGCCAGGCGGCGTGCACGGTGTTTGCGTCGTCTGCGGACATCGACACCGCAGTCGCGGACGCGTGGTAGGTGACGAGTCGCACGAGTCGTTCCGCGGACTCGGCGACGAGGCGGTCGTAGCCAATGGCGATCCCGACGCGAATCAGGAGCCCCGCCATCGCGGCGGCTCGCGCGGGCTGACCGCCCGCCTCCCAGTATGTCGCGAGATGGAGGAGGGTCATCAGGGTGCGCTCGGACGACTTCAGTTCGGAGACGTCGGAGCCGCTGAGCAGGCTCGCAAACGCGCCGTCCGGTGAGATGGACCCGGCGAGGAGGTCCTCGATCAAGGGCGCAAATGGTGTGGCCTCGAGTATGGAGCGCCGAAATGTCCTCGCGGTTTCGTCGTCCATGTCCGCCACCACTGGCAGGTGGTCGCGCAGGACCGACTCAACCTTGGCCAGGCTGTACTTTGCGCCGGGATGCAGAATCGTCTCGACACTTTGCGTTGCTTTCGACACCAGACCCTCCTTGCTGCCACCTGCCGAAAGACATAGGAAGATGCGTGCCAGATCGTCGGTGCGTGTCGTAAGTTGTTGAATGTAAACGACTAATCGTGGTCACGGCTCGTGCGCCGGACAGGGTCATCAACGATCGTGTGTCGAGAGTGTGCGCGATAGCGCGCAGAACTGTGCGTTAAAGTGCACATGGCGGGCATGTTTATGCGCATCGGGGACTGCTTCGGGGGAGCTTGCCCGCGTCGGCGCGCAGGGCGTACACTGCGCGCCATGACTGCATGGCCCAGCGATTGGCGAGATCTGAGGATCGCGGTCCTCGACGTGGAGACGACTGGTTTCGATGCCGTGGAGGAACGGATCATCGAGGTCGGTATCGTGACCTTCGAACGCGGCGAGATCGTCGAGCGCTGGGGTGCGTTCGTGAACCCCGGCAAGACGATCCCCGACGCCGTGATCAAGCTGACCGGTATCACCGACGAGATGGTGGCCTCGGCCCCTCCGTTTGAGGAAGTGGCCGGTGAGGTCTCCGAGCGACTGACCGGGGTCGGCATCTCCGCGTACAACCTGAGCTTCGACCGCAGTTTCGTGCGTGCGGAGCTCGGGCGAGCGGGCTATGCGTGGCCCGACGACGCGCCCTGTCTGGACCCACTGGTGTTCGTACGACAGTTCCACAAAGAGCACGCGAGCAAGAAACTTGGCGCGGTCGCAGAGCGGCTTGGGGTCAGTTTGGAGCAGGCGCACCGTGCGGTGGACGATGCGGAGGCTGCTGGCCGGGTGTTGTACGCGCTGGCAGATGACCTGCCCGACTCCCTGGAAGAACTCTTGATCCTGCAGGCGCAATGGGAACGCCTTCAGGAACGCGAGATGGCCGCATGGCGAGGGGGGCGGCGCGGCGACCGTGACCTGGTGCTTCAGGGAAGCGTCGCCAGCCAATCGGTAGGCCTGGGTCCGGCGTATCTCTACGGCGACGATCTTGACCCGCTGCGGGCGCTGTACCTCAGCGTTCCGGATCTCCAGCGCTGACTTCGACGCCGGGCCTGGGCGCTATCAGCGGCGGACTTCCGCATCCGTAGCAAGAATCCGCGCTCGTTTCGGGCCCAGGATTCCCGGCCAATCGGCCGCAACGCCACACAGGCGTGTCGGTCCTCCCGCACCTTCAGCGATCCGCTCGATCGCAGCGGTCAATCCGTCAGGCGTTCCCGCGGCGAGCCCGAGATCGCCGAGGCCGATCCACGCTGGGCGCGTTGGGTCCGCTGTTGCCTCGGGCGCCTCAAGGAACGGAGCCCACGCCACTGTGGGTCTGGGTTGACCGCTTCGGACCAGCACCGTCAGGCCACTGTGCCGCGCATCCGTCGCTGCACTGCGCAGGCAGTCGATCTCGTCGCTGGCAGTCAGCCCGTACGTCGGAGGTCTGGGATTGTCAGCCGCCCACGTGGACAGGCGAACCGCGACAGGTACACCCCTGAGCGCGCCAAGGATCCGAGACAGGTGGGCGGACAGGTCCGTGGACGCCATACCTGGGTCGAGAGCGACAATGTGCTCCAGCCGCAACAGGCCAACTTCGTCGACGACCCCGGATTCTATTTGGGCGAGCAGGAGGGCGAGCTCCTCGGGTTGGCCCGTC
>CALBXO010000680.1 GCA_937890335.1 uncultured Pseudomonadota bacterium
CAAACGACAGATGCGGCGCCAGCAACGGCGAGAGGAGATCCTGGACGCGGCGATGGAGCTTCTGGCCGGCGGTGGGCCGGACGAGTTCACGATGTCTCGGCTCGCCGACAGCGTGGGCGGGGCGGTCGGCGCTCTGTACCGGTATTTTCCGAGCAAGGACGACATCGTCGTGGCGCTGCAGCGTCGCGCCATTGAAGGCTTTCGCATGGACCTGGACGCCGACCTGGCGTCATCGGGCGACGCGGCGCCGTTGGCGCGGCTGCGCACCGCGTCGCTGGCCTGGCTGCGGGACGCGGAGCGTGCGCCCCTGCGACATCGGCTCATCGCCAGCTCCCTGGCTGCGCCGGAGCGGCAGCTGAGCGACGCCGATGTGCTGGCGGTCCACGCGAGCGTTCAGCCGATCTTGAGCGCGGTGGTCGCGCTGATCAACGCCGCCGTCGAGAGCGGCGACCTCGGGCCCGGAGACGCCATGCAGCGCACGCACATCCTCTGGGCGACGCTCCAGGGCCTGGATCATTTTCGAAAGCTGGACCGCCTGCGCCCGGCGACGCTTCAGACGGAGGCGTTGGCGCTCGCGGCGCTCGATGCACTTTTTACCGGGTGGGCGCCTTGACAGAACAACCTGCGGGACACAAAGTGAATCCCGTTCGCAAAGTGAACCTCATTCGCACTTCTGGAGATGGTACAATGCATGACTTGGTGATTCGCGGTGGGACGGTAGTGGACGGAACGGGCCGCGAGGGCTTTGTGGCCGATGTGGCTGTGGACGGCGGCGTGATTGTGGCCGTCGGTGGCGACGTGGGGCCCGGCAAGCGCGAGTTTGACGCCAAGGGGCTGCTGGTCACGCCAGGCTTTGTCGACATGCACACGCACTACGACGGCCAGGTGACCTGGGACCCGTACCTCTCCCCCTCCTCGTGGCACGGCGTGACCACCGTGGTCATGGGCAATTGCGGCGTGGGCTTTGCCCCGGCGCGGCCGGACAAGCACGACTGGCTCATCGGCCTGATGGAAGGCGTGGAGGACATCCCGGGCGCGGCTTTGGCCGAGGGGATCAAGTGGGGCTGGGAGTCGTTCCCGGAGTACCTGGACACCATCGAGCAGGGCGATCACGTCATCGACTTTGGCACGCAGATGCCCCACGGATCTCTGCGCGCCTACGTGATGGGGGAGCGGGGGACGGACAACCAGGAGGCGACGCCGGAGGACATCGAGGAGATGGCGCGGCTGACCGCGGAGGCCATCGAGGCTGGCGCCCTGGGTTTCTCCACCTCGCGCACCATGCTGCACAAGACCATCGACGGGATTCCCATGCCGGGGACCTTTGCCTCGCGCGATGAGCTGTTTGGCATCGGCCGCGCGCTCGGCAAGCTGGGCAAGGGCGTGTTCCAGGGCGCCGTGGAGCACCTCAAGGTGCCGGAAGAGATCGAGTGGATGCGCGTCCTCGCCGACGAGATCCAGCGGCCGGTCATGTTCAACCTGTCCCAGATCGACTGGGCGCCTGAGATGTGGAAGGGCCTGGTGGGGCAGCTGGAGGACGCGGCGGAAGCTGGGACCTCGCTCTACGCCCAGGTGGCCGGTCGGGCCATCGGGATCATGATGAGCTGGCAGGTCACGGCGCATCCGTTCGCCATGCACCCGAGCTGGACGGCGCTGGAGGGACTGAGCTGGGAGGAGAAGAGGCAGCACCTGCGCGACCCCGCCTTCAAGGCCCGGATCCTGAGCGAGAAGCCGCCCGAGCTGCCGGCGTTCGAGACGTTCGTTACGAGCGCGTTCGACAAGATGTTCCCCCTTGGCGACAAGGTCGACTACGAGCCCGATCCGGCCGTCAGCGCCTACGCCACTGCCAAGGCCTCGGGCAGGACTCCGCAGGAGGTGTGTTGGGACATGCTCGCCGAGCATGATTTTGAGGGCTTCATCTACTTCCCGCTGTTCAACTACGCAGACGGCAACCTGGAGATGCTCCACACCCTGCACCAACACCCGCGGACCCTCATGGGTCTGAGTGACGGCGGCGCCCACTGTGGGGCGATCTGCGACGGCGGCATGCCCACGTTCATGCTCACGCACTGGACGCGCGACCGGACACGCGGTGGCAAGATTGCCCTGGAGGCGATCGTCAAGCGGCAGACGCACGACACGGCGCGGATGTACGGCCTCAACGACCGCGGGGTGCTGGCGCCCGGCTTCAAAGCGGACGTGAACATCATCGACTACGACAACCTGAGCTTTGGCCGCCCGAGGGTGGCGTACGACCTTCCTGCAGGTGGCCGCCGTCTGGTGCAGCGGGCCTCTGGGTACGTCGCGACCATCAAGGCCGGTCAGGTGATCTACGAGAACGGAGAGGCGACCGGCGCGATGCCCGGCAAGCTGATCCGCGGTGCGCAACCCGCCCCCATCGAGGGATGAGCACCGCCGGCGACGTGGCCGGTGTGGCGGTCACTTCGTGGGCGTCAGCGTGGTGCAATCCGGGGCGATGGTGATGTGCCGGACTGTGCTGCGCAGCGCCAGGCGCGCCACGGGCTGCGCCTGCTCGTCGAGCAGCCAGAGTTGTCCCTGGCCGCGAACCGAGCGACGAGCCTGCGGCCCGACCAGGAAGTGCTGACCTCGCAGGAACGCCCGCGGTGAGCCGAGGAAGAGCCGGGCCCGTTTGTCACACCGGTTGTGGATGATCGCGACTGTGCTCGCGGCGGATTGCGTCTTCTCGCGGCGCACCCTCAATTCCATCTCGCGGCGTGCCAGCACCTCGGCGTCCGCTTCCTTGTGGAAGTAGTACGGGCCGTGGAGCGCGTAGCCCGGCGCGACCTGGCCCTCAAACGTGCCGTCCTTATCGAGCAGGACAATCTCCGGCGCGGTTGTACTGTCGATCAAGCCCGCAGGGATGGCGCGGCTGTCGTTGCACGGCCGCACACCGATTCCGAATTTGTCCTTGCGCAGCTCGAAGACAACGCTCTCACCGGCCCGCAACGGTTCGTCCAGGTAGCTGCCCGGGCGCGCGTGGCTGCGCGAGGCGCTCAGGAAGACAAACTCGCAGATGTCGGCGCTGGAGGCGTTGGTGACGCGTACCGGGTGGGTTCCGCGGTAGATCTCCTTCTGCGGAGCGATCTCCGGAAAGATCGCGCACCCAGTCAGCGCGCACGCCACCAGGGCCAGGGCGACAACCCCGGCGATGCGTCCCACCTCATGGCGCAGCGTCCTCATCAGCCCTTGAGCTTGTTGAGCTCGGTGGCGAAGTCCCGGACCACCTCGCGCACGAGTCGGCGGCGCTTCTTGAGGATGGGGTCGCCGCGCACCTCCTGTGACTTCTCAAAGGTGTACGAGTTTCCAGACGGCAACTCCTCGCGCTCGGCGGTGCGGGCGTTGGGGCCGTTGGCCTTGAAGAATTTGGGGTTGCAGATGACCTGCTCCGCGGTCACGATACCGCCGGGTCCGAGGTACCAATTGCGGGCGGTGCCCGAGGTGCTGCTGTCCTCACCGATGGTGCGCTGGAAGTACCAGTGCACCTTGCCGTCTTTGACGGTGACGAGCTTGACGCTTAACGTGACCGACTCCCCGCGCGCCTCTGTGTTGGCGAGCCTCTCCACCTGGCAACGCTTTGCGATCTTCTCGACGGCGTCGAGCTCGAGGGGCTCAGTACTGCCGGACGAGTCCGACTCGTAGAACTTCACCGTGGCCACGTTGTACGTGTCGAGCGGGCCGACGTTGAAGGTGAGCTCGTTGACCTCGAAGATCACGTCCACACCATAGTCGGCAGCGATCTCGATGGGCCGTTTGAAGCCCCGCAATGTCTGCCACGAGACCACGTCGTACCCGGCGCGGGTGGCCTCCGCCTCAATGCGGGACATGAGCACGCCGCAGCGCAGGTGAACCATGTTGCTGACGTTGGTCTGCGTGCCGTCGGTGGCGCCCACATCGAGGCACTCGTCCGGCGGCATGAACGCGATCGTCCTCACGCTCCCCATGACCGTCTTGGCGCCGCTGCCCACCTCGACGACCCGGTTCTCGCCGCCGACGGAGGCGCTGTGCTCAAGCTCGTAGTCTACTGCATACTAGGACGCCGGCGCCGCGCCGCAGCCCAAAAACATGACTCCAAACACAATCGCGAGTGCGCGCTTGGCTCTCGTGCTCATTCCAACCCTCCTCAACGGTGTGGGATTGGTGCTACCATACCCCCATGCGCACTGTCACCATCGCGTTCACGCTCGCCTTTTTCCTGCTGTCCAGCCCCGCGTCCGCCGAGCGAGGCTTCAAGCGCAAACAGGTCACGCTGGAGGCCATGAAGACCGAGCCGCGCGTGGCGCTCGTCATTGGCAATGGCGGGTACAAGGTTGGGCCGCTGCCCAATGCCAAGAACGATGCGCGCGAGATGGGCAAGGCGCTCAAGGCCGTCGGGTTTGAGGTCGAGGTGCTGGAGGACCAGGACCGCGAGGGCATGAAGCAGGCCATCCGACGTTTTGGGAAGCGGCTCAAGAAGGACGGCATTGCCGTGTTCTTCTACGCGGGCCATGGCTTGCAGATGGACGGCGTGAACTACCTGGTTCCAATCGGGGCCTCCGAGGGCATCGAGACCGCCGCCGACGTCGACTCGGAGGCGGTCCAGGTGGATCTGCTCCTGGGCAAGATGGAGGAGGGTGGCACCCGGATGAACATCGTGGTCCTCGACGCCTGCAGGAACAATCCGTTCGCCACGGGGGGACGATCGGTTCGCAAGGGCCTGGCGGAGATGAAGGCCGAGGGGATGTACCTGGCCTACGCGACCGCGCCCGGCAAGGTTGCGGCGGACGGGGACGGGTCCAACAGCCCGTTCACCGCGTCTCTCGTCCGTCATATCCGCACCCCCGGCGCCAAGCTCGAGGAAGTGTTCAAGGGCGTGCGTGCGGACGTTTGGGAGACCACGGGCGGTAAGCAGCGTCCGTGGTCCAACAGCGACGTGATCGGGGACTTCTACTTCGTCTTGGATCCCAACGGCAAGGCGACGGCCGGCGCGGTCATCTGCCCGGCGGGGACCCAGCAGGTCGGTAATAAATGTGTGGCCAAGGTGAGC
Source organism: uncultured Pseudomonadota bacterium (assembly GCA_937890335.1). Lineage (GTDB taxonomy): Bacteria > Myxococcota_A > Bradymonadia > Bradymonadales > CALBXO01. The sequence continues at coordinate 5,045 of CALBXO010000680.1, forward strand.
CAGGAGTGCCCGTCCGGGTTTCAGTTTGTCTCTGGGAAGGGGTGTGTCGCGCGGGTGGTATCCGGCGACAAACCGCTGGCGGGCTCAGGCCTGGCCTGCCCTGGGGGAACCAAGCCGGTCACGCGTCCGGCGGACGGCGGCGGACGGTTGGAATTATGCGTGGACTCGGGGAGGGTCGCGCGGGGGCCCGCCGTGGAGTATTGGTCCAACGGCCAGAAACGCTTTGACCTCCGCTACGAGGGAGGCAAGATCCACGGCAAGGTCGAGTCCTTCAAGGACACGGGCGGGTTTGACGCGACGCTGTGCTACAACCACGGCGCGGTCGCATGGACGACCACAAACAAGGCCAAGGCCAAGTTCAAGAAGTGTCCGTAGGACCGAGCTGTGCCCGGAGGGCCGCAAGCGCCGTCGCGCCGTCCTCGTCGTCAGCGTGCGCGATCCCATGGATGAGCCGCCTGGCCGCCTGGACATCGCCGGTTCGAAATGCTGCGCGCGCGGCGCCGATTCTGCCTGAGATATGGGCGGGGGACCCGTCACCGCCGTGTGCGATTCCCTCGCGAAACAGCTGCGCGGCGCCCACATTATCGCCCTGATCGAGGTGGTTCCAGCCGCGGTTCACCCGCGCCCATGCGCCTGCGTCCCGGTGCCCGACACGGTCCATGGTCGCCCCAAAGGCGCGGTAGAAAACGTCGGCGTCTGCGAAGCGCCCGGTCTTGCGCGCACACTCGCCCCGCGCGTTGGCGCACGTCGCCGCACCGATCTCGTCACCGACGGAGGCAAAGAGATCCTGGGCGGCGTGGAAACGCTCATCAGCCCGCCCGAAGTCGCCGTCGCCGAGACACGAGGCCCCGTCCTCCCATTGCGCGATCGCCAGCGATCGTCGGTCGTCGATTTGCAGGAGGAGAGCGCGGGCGGCGCGTAGCTCGGAGGCCGGGTCCTCGCCCTCGCGCCGCGCGATGCGGGCCAGACGAAGGTGCGCCTGGGCCTGGCCCTGTTTGTCGCCGAGCGTGTCGTACTCGGACGCGAGTAGCCGAAGCTGAGTCCCGGCCGCGCCCGTCTGCCCGGATTGGATCAGAGTGTCGGCCAGGAGGCTGATCGCGTCCGCGCGCAGAAGGCGGTCCCAGCTGGACGCGGTGTGTGCAAGCAGATGCGACAGCGCGGCGTGGGCGTGACGCGTCGCCTCGTCCGTGCGCCCCGCGCGGCCATGGGCTTTGCCAATCGCCAGGGCTACACGTCCGCGCAGACGGTCCCCCGACACCTCGTCCCAAAGCTGCTCGAGCGCATCCATCTCGGCACCTGGGGTCAGCAGGCCCTCGGCGAGCGCTGCCCAGAACCGCGACTCCAAGGGGTCGGGGAGCAAAGTCGCGCGGTGGCGCAACAGTCTGGCCTCGCGCCGCCTGTGGGCCAGAACGCACGCGACCCGCGCCAGCGCCCCGTGGTGCGCGACGGGCAGGGCGGTCCAGCCGAGCCCCAGAACCGCTTCGCCCACCGCCCACGCATCGCGCACCAGGCTCCCGCTGGCCACCTCCTCGACCAGCGAGACGGCGCGCAGCTCGCCGGCCGAGCCCGCCCGACTGCGTACGTGGTCTCGAAGCGCGTTGGTGGGGAAGTTGAGCTGCCCTTCCACACCCGGCTCCGGCTCCAGAATTCCGCCGTGCAGGGCCCGCAACATCACGCCCACGTCACCGCCGAACGCGGCGGCCACAAGCTCCTGAGGGAAGGGGCCGCCGAGCAGGCCGAGGGCGTCAAGACCGGTGTGGGGCCCAAACTCGTGCAGGCGAGTGGCCGCCGCGTCGCCGTCCACCTCGACGAGCCCGT
>CALBXO010000681.1 GCA_937890335.1 uncultured Pseudomonadota bacterium
AACACCGACGGACAGGTGAGGGACTAAACCGCCCCCCGACCTCCGAATCCGCAACCTCGGGTGGGGACGGCAGTCGCCGAAAGTGAGGGAGTCCTACGCCGCCATCCACAATGTGCCGCGGAGGTGCCCTCGGCTTCCACATGGGGGTTTCTCGTGTCGAGTGGCCGGGAGCGTTCTGCCGCGGTGTTGGAGTGCCATGCCGGTGGCTCGGTCGCGGTCTACCCCAAAGATTCCGCCCACCATCTCTCGTGCACGAACCGCTATCTGTCACCGCTGCGGGCCGGTGAAGTCATACCCAGCGCTGCGTTCTGCCGCGACTCGGACTCGCGGTACGCCAGGCTGGAGGCGGCGGTGGCGTCCGGCCCACTGAGCAGGGATGACCTGGAGGCGCTGCTCGGTAGCATGGACTCTGACTCTGTGCTCACGTCGGGGCAGCAGCCGCTCGCTGGAGAGTGCATCTCGTCGCCGCTGACGGTACAGAGCGTGGTGATGGAACCCGAGCTGGCGCAGGTGCGCGTCTCGGTTGGGGCAGCGCCCACGGGGCTTGGGCCCTACGTCACCGTGCCGTGGGAGTGGTCGGATTCGCCTGGCGTGTCAGAGATTGCGACGGTCGCGCCAGCAGCGAACAACTGCGTGGATGCGGCGGAGCGCGAGGCGATCCGTCTCTATGCGCAGGCAACGGCGATGCAGACCGAGGGAGCCGCGCCGCGGGCCGTCCTGGACGTGCTCGGTGCCGCAGTGCGGCTGGTACCTCACGAGCCGCACCTGCGTTACCTTGCGGCTGGATTCGCCGCCCATCTCGGTGACCTGGGCCAGGCCGAAGTCCATGCGGAAGCTGCGTATGTCGCCGAGGCGGGTCCGCGACAGCGCCAGATCGCGTTTCTGTGCGAGCGAATCTCCAGGGCACGGCGTATTCGGTCCGAGCGTCGGTCACTGACCGCCCAGGTCCCGGATTTGCTCCTGGTCGATGTGTAACCGGGCGCCACGCGAGCAGGCTGTCGCTACTCGAGGGACTCGAGATTGAGTCCGCCCGGGTACGCGTAGCTGACCGCGCTGTCGTAGCCGTACGCGATGACCCCGAACTCGTCCTCGCCCTCGAGTGTGTGTGGGCCGTCGCCCACTTCCACGCGGGCCACCGCGTAATCCCCTCCGCCGAATGTCTCAAAAACATTGGGCTCCAAGGCCACCCCGTCGAGCGTCACCGTCGTGTTCACCGGCGCGACGATGTTGAGGTAGTCCGCATGGTAGGCGGGAGGGGTCAGTACGATGTAGCTGCGGCGCCACTGTTGGATGGGCACAAGTAGCGTGAACGCCGGGTCTCCGTCGCCGAGGTTTCGGTAGCTTGTACCGACCACGTACTGGGCGGGCAGGATCGGACCGGTCGCGCTGAGCTCAAAGTCTTCGGAGGATTCAAACTCGACGAATTCGCCGCGATCCAAAGTGATCCCGTTCACGTTCGGAATCGCCGGTACCGTGGTCAAGACAACGCCGTCCGCCCCACTCAGGATGCGCCAGACTTCGACCTGTGCGGGCCCTCTCCTGTGGAAGTATGCCCCGGCGTAGTTCGAGCCCCAGGAGTCCACGGGGTAGAGCTGTTGCTCGATGTGGTCACAGGCGTCGAATCCCAGCGGGATGTTGGCGCACTCGTGTCCGCCGAAGACGGTGATGGGTTGGTTTGCGATGATCTCTGTGCCAGTCAGGTCAGCCTCGGCGGGCCCCTCGGTTTCGAGGTTGAGGATGTTGCCGGGTTGGAGCGTGAAAGTGCGTGTCTCGCCGGGCGCAATGCGCGGGATGGCGTTGTTGGTGAGTTTGTCGAGGCCCGCTACGACGGCTGCGGTCGGGGTGACCTGCACCTCGGTGGGCTCGACGCCAACTGCGATGATGGTCACGTAGCCGCGCAGCTGGAACCCGGCTTGCCGGTGTTTCCAGCTCATTGCCAGGTACTCGGTCCCGATGGCGTTGGTGGGAAGCAGCAGTGACGCGTCGTTGGTGAAAACGTTGCGGTCGATCAGTGGGTTGAACTGGTGGGCCGTGACCGGGATGCTCGACTCGAACTTGAACGCCTGGTTGCCGAGCATGGTGCCGTCGACGTACGCCGTGTCCAGCAGGTCTGTGTTGTCCAACGAGTTGACCGCGTTCGTATCGAACGGCCAGATGGCGAGCTGGCCAGGCATGACCGCCTCGGGCCAGCCTGTCACGTAGACTCGGTCTCCGGCGCCGTTCGTGACGGTGATCTCTGCCGCCAGGTCTGGGTGGGGATTGGAAACGATGACTGCGTGTGAGGCGTGGAGGCCGCCCGTGATGTTGTCCAGGTCTGCGGACCAGTACTCGCACCCGAGGAAACTCGAGACCTTCGAATTGATTTCGCAGAGGCTGCGGCACTCGCCGTTGTCACATTGGGTGCCCGAGAGGCACTCCGCTGCGGGCAACCACGACGTGCCGTCGTCCGCGCAGGTTTCAGTCCCAGCCAGTCCGGCGCAGCGGGTCTGACCCGGCGCGCAGATCTGGTTTGTGCACAGGTATACGCCGTCGGCAAAGGAGCAGAAGAAGTCGGCCTGGCAAGGCTGCTCCACCTGGCCGGTCCCCGTGTCATCGCACACCAACAACGCCACGTTGCTCGCACACGACAGCGGGTCGCCCGGGCGGCAGACGATGTCGCGGCAGGCGTCTTCCACGCAGATCTGGCCCACCGCGCACTCCTCAGTGGTCAGCTCGCCGTCCATGCAGGACTCAAGAATCCGTTCCGAGATGCAGCGCAGATGGTCTGGTTCGCACTCGGACGGGAGGTCGGGGTCGGCGTCGGGAGCGTCTTCGGCGACGTCCCCATCGGCGTCGGGCCGGAGGTCTGGCGCTACGTCCGGCGTGGCGTCAGACAGTGCGGCATCTCCCGCGTCGCTGTTGTCGAGAACGTCGTCGTCCCCTGCGTCCGCGCCGGCCGGGCCGGAGTCAGAACCGCCGGTGGGCACGTCGTCCTTGCAGGCGGTGAGGGGCAGCGCAAGGGCGGCCAAGAGGAGCAGGCAGGTGTAGCGGGACATGCGGTCTCGGTTACTCGTTGATGACTTCGAGGTTGAGGCCGCCGGGGTAGGCGTACGACACGTCGCTGTCGTACCCGTAGGCGATCACCGTGAATGTGGCGTCGCTCAGCAAGGTATGCGGGCCGTCTGCCACGGTGACCTTGGATGCGACAAACGTCCCGTTTCCGACCGGGGTCCAGCCGCCGATCACGTTCCCATCCAGCATTACCTCGGTTCCCTCGCGGGCGATCACGTTGATGAAGTCGCCGCGCTCGTACGCGTTTGGCGTGAGAACGATGTAGTCCTGCCGCCACTGCTCGATGGGGACCGCCAATGTGAACGCAGGGTCGCCGATGGACGCTCCGCCGGGCGAGCGACTGCCTTGCATGTACTGGCCAACGAGGATGGGGGAGGTCGCCGAGATCTCAAAATCGGCGCCTGAGATGAACTCCACGTACTCGCCGCGGTTGAGGGTCACGTTGTCCGCGTTGGGCTGGGCGGGGAGGGTGGTGACCACCGTCTGGTCCTCGGATGCCATGATGCAGAACACCTGGGCGTCGCCGTTGCCGCGCGGACTGAAAGACGAGACGACGTACTGGCTGCCCCAGCTCGCCACAGGGAAGAGCTGCTGCTCGATGTGGTCGCAGAAGTTGACGCCCTCGGTGGGTACGTTGGCGCACTCATGGCCGCCAAAGACCACCACCGGGCCGCTGGCGCTCACGTGGGTGCCCGTGAGGTCGGCGCCGGCGGGCCCGGCTGTTTCGAGGTTTACGTACTGGCCGGGCATCAAGGTGAACTGCCGGGTCTCGCCGCCGGGGAGCGTGGCGATGGGCGTGTTCGTGACTTTGTCGGTGCCGGCAACGACGGAGACCGACGGGGTGATGTCGACCGTGATCGGCTCTTCGCCAAATGCCAGGACGAGCATGAAGCCGCGGAGCTGGAACCCGCTGCCGCGGTGCTTCCAGCTCATGATGAGGTACTCGTTGCCCACTGCGTTGGTCGGCAGGAGGAGCGAGGCGTCGTTTGTGAACACGTTGCGGTCGATGAGCGGGTTGAACTGGTGGGCGGTGGTGGGGATCGATGTGCGGAAGAGGAAGGCCTCGTCCCCGACCATCGTGCCGTCCACGTAGCTGGTGTTGATGATGGCGCGGTTGGTATCCGCGTCCGTGGAACCGGTGGGGAAGGTGTAGATTCCTTGACCGCCAGCGGGAATGGTCAGGTTCCAATTGGCGATTCGGATGGACTGTCCGTGGCTGTCGAAGACCTCGACGATGGCCTCGAGATCCGGGTTCGGGTTCGAGATGACCACCGCGTGGGCGGCGGTGGTCCCACCCTCGATGTTGTCCATGTCGACACTCCAGTACTCGCAGCCGAGGAAGCTCGACACCTTGGAGTTGATCTCGCACAGGCTGCGGCACATCCCGCTGTCGCATTGGGTGCCCGACGGACACATTTCCGCTGCGATCCAGACGGTGCCGTCGTCGGAACAGGTCTCCTGGCCTTCGAGGCCCGCGCAGCGGGTCTCGCCCGGCGTGCAGATCTGATTGGTGCACACGAACTGCCCGTTGACGAAGTCGCAAAACTCCGGCGGGACGCACTCCTGCTCGACGGTCCGTGTCCCTGTCTCGTCACAGACGTTGATGGAGCGCTGGCTGGCACAGCTGATTGGGGCACCCGGGCGGCACACTACGTCCTGACATGTGCCCAGGTCCGCGACGCAGAGGGTGCCGACGGCGCAGGGGGTTCGCTCCCACCGGGTGCCGGCGTCGTTGCAGGTCTCAATCGCGTTTTCACTGACGCATTGCGTGGTGCCCGGGTCGCAGATCTGCGGCAGTCCGCAGTCGTCGGGGCAATCTTCGGCGGCTTCGCCTTCCTCGCACTCGCCGTTTCCGCAGACCGGTCCCGGAGGAACGCAGTCGTCGGGGCAGGAGTCGAAGCTCTCGCCGTCCTCACAGTTGCCGTCCCCACAGACGGGTCCGGGCGGTGAGCAGTCGTCGGGGCATGTGTTCTGGTCCTCGCCCGTCTCGCACAAGCCGTCGCCGCACGTCGGGGTGCCGTTGTTGCCGTTGTTGCCGGCTCCGTTGTTGCCGGCTCCGTTGTTCTGAGCGCCGTTGTTCTGGGCGCCGTTGTTGCCGTTGTTGTCAGAGTCCCCGCCCGTGGTGTCCGGATCAGAGCAGGCTGAGCACAGCAACAAGCTGAGCCCGAGAAGCAGTGCGGTTCTCATTGGACATCCTCCAGGTTGAGCCCGCCGGGATACGCATAGCTGACGGCGCTGTCGTAGCCGTACGGAATGACCGTGAAGTCTCCGTCGGCGATCAAATTGTGGGGTCCCTCCTCAACGGGGAGGCGTGCGACAGCGAATTCGCCGTTGCCGATGGGGATCCAAGCTTCGTCGGGGACCGCGTCACCGTCGAGAATCACGCGGTTGCCCACGCGGCTTGCCAGGTTCAGGTAGTGCCCGCGGGAGTACGCGGGGGGCGTCAGCACAATGTAGTCGCGGCGCCATTGTTCGATGGGTGACGCCAGCGTGAACGCCGGGTCGCCGATCCCACCTCCGCCTCGGTAGGAGGCGCCAGTCATGTACTGCCCGGCGAGCACCGGTGCGGTCGCGGCCAGCTCGAACGGTTCTCCGGTCTCGAACTCCACGAATTCACCACGGTTCAGAGTCACTCCGTCCACGTTGGGGATGGGGGGAACCGTCGTCAGCACCGTGTCGGCTTGCGACGCCATGATTCGCCATACCTCGACCTGCGGTGTGTTCTGGTCACGGTCCACGAAAGGGGTCCCAATGTACTGCGAGCCCCAGCTGTTGACGGGGAACATCTGCTGCTCGATGTGGTCGCAGAAGTTGACGCCGAGGGGGACGTTGGCGCAGGCGTGCCCGCCAAAGACGATGACCGGCTGGGTGGCGACAACCTCTGTACCGGTCAGGTCGGCGCCGTCGGGTCCCTCGGTCTCCAGCTGCAAGATCTGCCCTGGCATGAGGACGAACTCGACGGTTTCCCCGGTGGCGATTCGAGCGATGACCTCGTCTGTAACCGCATTGCGTCCAGCTTTGACGTTGGCCGTTGGTGTCACCGCCACCGTGGTGGGCTCCTCGCCAAACGCAATGATCTCGATGAATCCCTCGATGACGGGGGACTGCCGGTGTTTCCAGCTCATCACCAGGTATTCGTGGCCCACCGCGTTGGTGGGTAGGAGGAGCGAAGCGTCGTTGGTGAATGTGTTGGCGTCTGGCAGGGGGTTGAACTGGTGCGCCGTTACGGGCGCGCTGGCCTCAAACCGGAAGGTCTCGTCGCTGATGACCGTCCCGTCGATGGCTGCTGTGTTGAGCAGCGCCGTGCCACTGGTGGTGTTGATCGCGCCCTGACGGAAGAACCAGATTGCCAGCTCGCCGGCGGGAACCGTCAGGGGCCACTCGTCCACGGTGACAAGTTCGCCCGCCGCATCCGTGACCTCGATTTCGACTTCGATGTCGTTGGGGTTGCTGATGATGACCGCGTGGGGGGCGTTGGTACCCCCCTCGATGTTGTCGAAGTCCGCGGAGTAGTATTCGCACCCGAGAAAACTGGAGACCTTGGAGTTGATCTCGCACAGGCTGCGGCAGGCTCCGTTGTCGCACTGCGTGCCCGACTCGCACAGCTCGCCGGCGATCCAGCCCGTGCCGTCTTCGGCGCATGTCTCCTGGCCCTGCAGCCCTGCGCATCGCGTTTGCCCCGGGTCGCAGATCTGGTCCGTGCACGTGTACTCGCCATTGAGGAAGTCGCAGAAGAGGGGCGCCTCGCAAAGGTCCAGCGCCTCGCCTGTTCCGGTCTCATCGCAGATGACGATCTCAGTCTGGCTGGCGCAGCGCAGGACTTCGCCTGGGCGGCAGGTGACCGGCAGACAGGCGCCGGCGTCCTCCACGCACACCTCACCGACGGCGCATGGGCCTACGGTCCACTCGGCGCCCAGGTCATCGCATGTCTCCACAGTGCGCGGGTTGATGCAGCGCGTCTCGCCGGGCGTGCAAATGGCGTCGATCGGGCAATCCTCGGGGCACGTTGCGTTGTTTTCGTCGTCCGCACACACACCGTCGCCGCAGGGAGGCGGACCGTTGTTGCCGTTGTTGCCGTTGTTGCCGTTGTTGCCGCCGTTGTTGGCGCCGTTGTTCTGGCCGTTGTTGGCGCCGTTGTTCTGACCGTTGTTGGCGCCGTTGTTCTGGCCGTTGTTGGCGCCGTTGTTCTGGCCGTTG
>CALBXO010000682.1 GCA_937890335.1 uncultured Pseudomonadota bacterium
GGGCGCCCACGACGACGAGGCGCAGGCGAGGCGACGGGAGAATTTGTAAACACCCTCTAAGAGGGGGCCTACAAACGCTCGGTCACCTGACCTGCGCTCCGGTCATCGTGCCGCCTGCGACGTGCTGCGCATCCCACGCTCTGCGGGGCGCCGCATCGCGATCCTACTCGCCGATGAGTGCCTCAATGCACTGCGCCAGCGTGTCTGCGCCAAAGAACTCGACCCCGACTCCCACGGCCATTCCCGTGATGACGAGCACCTCGTCGTCGAGGATAACACCCGTCTCCGCGCCAGATCGCACCGCGAGCATCCTCACCTGCCCACGCAGCGCGGCGCCGCCGCCCGTGCCTGACGCCACCCGGCCCAGGGCGACGCCGAGGTCGTCCAACAGGTTGCGCAACGAGATCAGGACGTCGTCAGTCTGGGCGAAGGAGCCCCAGTCGATGCTCAGGCTCAGCTCGCGCCCGACTTTTCCACTGAGCTCCTCACGAATCTCCCGCGCTCGCCGCTGAAGCTCCAGGCGGGTGGGCACGACATCGGTCTGCGGGCGCAGAGTACCAAAGCTGACCAGGTGCGCGTTGCGAGCGTCCACATGAACCGTGAGCGCGACAATGGCGGCGACACTCAGGTACGTGACCCCGGTTCCCTCCTGGAGCAGGGCCAACGTCTCCTTGCCGCTCACGGAAATGACCTGGCCGTCCAGACGGTGTGAGCCCGTCATGCAGACCGACACCGTGGGCACATGCAGATCGGCGCCCCCGAGCCGGCGCACCTGCAGTGCGGCCAGACACTCCAGCACGGTGATGATCTGCTTGGCGGGCAACTTGAACCTGGGATCGAATCCACTGCTCATAGGCGAATGGTGCCTCGCCGCGACGGCGGGGTCAAACGAGAATTCTGCACCAAACCTTGCCCTTGGGCTATAACCGGTTTCAGTATGGACTGGAGAGCTTGGGCGAGAGGGTTCGGAGTGGGACAGACTTCACTGGCAAGCCAGCTGCTGGCGCGGCTTGAAGAGATGACGCACCCCGGTATCGGGGAGTTGATGGAGGACCGCGCGACACTCGATCGTGGATGGCGACTGCTGCGCCGCCTCATCGAGCAGCCGGAGATCGCCGACGGCGCGGCGCAAAGATTTCTGGAGCAGCACGCCCGCGCCCGCCCAGCTCCGCAGTTGCTCCAGACCGAAGATCTAGTCCACCCGGTTGGACTGGAGGTGGACACTGGTACCGAGAGCATGGACGATTTCTTCGACTCCATCTCCGCCAAGCCGGTCACCGTAGTCCGCACCGATGGAACCTCCACGAATTACCCCTGGGAGAAGAAGTAGTCGGGCTTCCGCCGCACCGCAATCTTCGCTCCCACGCGTTGCGCTCACACACGCAACGGAAGTCGCCAGCGCTCTGACGGCTGCAATGGTTCATCCTGCATCGCTCCTTCGCCTCGGGCTCACACACGCAACGGAAGTCGCAACAGCTCTGACGGCTCCAGTTTGTTCAATCCACCACCGTACTGCCGGCCAAATGTGAGTGCGTCCGCGGGATCCAAGGACCGAAGGGCCCGCCATGCAGCCTCCGTCCCGATTCCCTCCTTCGGATAGAGCAAGAGCCATCGGTTCGTCGCCAGCCGGCCGGCTTTGTTCCAGAACACACGCAGCGGAGACTTCCGCCCCATGTAGGCGATGACGAAGGGCGCCGGATCCCTCCGCTCCTGCCGGTACCACGGCTTCCGGCGCGACAACAGATACCGGTCGGGCAGACCGGCCGCTTCGCCTTGCTCCAGGTACTCACGCAGCGCCCCACTTGCAGGCCCCGACCAGTCGAGCAAGAACAACTCGCCGTCACCCTCAATCACATCGTCCTCGAGCTCTCGGGGACTCGGCAACACGGGTTTGAGGGCATCTGACGGCAAGCCCAATTCGTCAGCGCGGGCCCGGGTCAAGACAAAGAACTGGTTCGCTCCCGTGGCGACTCCCCGCCGCACTGAAAACCAATCGCCCAGCACCGGCCCCGTGACAACCGGCGACGGTGGCCAGCGCTCCGCCGCCAACAGTTCCGCCGTGGCAACCAGAACAGACTCGTCGGGCCGGGCGAGTGTGCCACCGCGACTGAACACGACCTCCGAGCCCGGCGGCGCCCGCCGGACAAACACGACCGAGCTCGAGACCAACGCGTCGCCAAACTGCTCGTCGTTGGCGTCGAACACATGAACCCGCTCGACGCGTACGGAGCCTGCAAGCCAGTCACGCAGCGGACGACCATAGCCGACGCGCATCCACTCGCTCGGCACCAGCCACGCGGCGACTCCATCCGGCTCCAGCGCCGCGGTGCCAAGCAGCATGAAGTACACGTACAGCCCGGCGAGCCCGCTGAGGCGCACGCCTGTCTCCTCCTGCACGCGCGCCCTCAGTCGTACCTTCTCCCCGCGCGTCAGGTGGTGGTGGCGGACATAGGGCGGGTTGGCCAGAATGAGGTTCGCCCGAAGCCCTCGAGACTGCGTGAAATCGCCCGTGTGCACAGTGAGCTGCCCAGACCAGATCTCCCGGCAGATTCCCGCGAGCTCAGGGTCCAGCTCCACCCCCCACGCCGACTCCACCTCGGCGCCGGAGCGCAGGAGCGCACCATAGAACGCCCCGCTACCCACTGAGGGCTCGCCAAACCGGACCGGCCCCTCACCGAGCAGGACCAGGGCCTCGCTCGCGATGGCAGACGCCAGCTGGGACGGGGTCGCAAACTGACCCACCCGGTTCCTCTGCTGAAGTGACCTGGCGCCATCGAACACAGCCTGTGCGGCGCGCCGGCGCGCCTCCCGCGGCTCCATTCAGCCCCACAGCTCGAGGACCTTCTCGGGCGGTCGACCCACCCGAGCCGCGTCACCCAGCAGAACCACCGGGCGCTCGATGAGCTTCGGGTTGGCCACCATGGCCGCCACGAGCTCGGCATCGTCTGTGACCGCCGAAAGACCCATCGCCTTGTAGACGGCCTCCCCGCGCCGCATCAGATCCCGTGGTTCCATTTCCAATGCCGCCAGAACTCGCACCAGTTCCTCGGCCGTCGGGGGCTGGTCCAGGTACGCAATGATCTCAGGGTCGTGTCCCCGGTCCCGGAGCAGCTGCAGCGTCTGCCGCGACTTCGAGCAGCGCGGGTTGTGCCAGATGACAAGCTTCATTTCAGTCTCCCCCGGACGTGGTCGTTGCGCATCAGCGCCCGAGTTTGCCCAGCAAAGGTAAACGGCACCGACCTGTTCTCGGGATCCCACAGGTCTGCATGCGACTGTACCTGCAGATGCAGGTGTGGCGATGTCGTGTTGCCCGAGTTGCCGCAGAGAGCAACCTCCTGCCCGACGCTCACGGAATCGCCGCGCGCGACCTTCAGAGATCCATTGCGGAGGTGCGCCAACAACACGAAGTGACCGCTCGAGGTCTGGATCACCACATGGTTTCCGGCGGCCGCCTCCTTGTCGGCGACCAGGTTGAGCCCCTGTGTGTCCTCGGTCCCGTCCTGCGCCACCACTACCGTCCCGTCCACGGGGGCGAGCAGCGGACGCTCCCAGCTGAACCAGCTCGCGTTGGTCGGAGGGTCCTCATCGAGGATCACCGACCCATTCTCGAGGCGTAGGAGGTCCAGAGCGTAGAGCTGGTTGTAGGCCGCCACATGATGGCTCACCAACGCCGTCGACCCACCCTGAAGCACGATCCACTCCCCCGTGAATGGTGGCTCGAGCACGACCTCCGCGGCCGGACCTGGAAGCAGGGTGCGACCCAGCTCGAACGCCAGCATGAGGCCCGCGGCCGCCATAACTGCCGTGACGCCACGACCGACCTGCCGTGGCGGCAGGAGCTCCGCCGCGACGCGCACAACCCCGAGCACCGCGATCGCCGCCACGAACCCGTGCAGGCCGATACGTGGAAAGATCACGACGGCGGTCACGGTGACCACGGTCCAGAACCACCCCCGACCGACAGCCTGGAACAAGTGAGGACGGCTTGCCTTGGCCAGCGGTGCCCTGAGGAACCCGTACGCCACGGAGCGGCGCCACAACAGGAATGCCCGGCTGAAGACAGCCCAGATTACGCCGAACACCAGCACCACGGCGAGCACCTGGTGTGAGAGCACGCCAGCCAGGCTCGCCACTGCAAGTGTTGAGACCCCCATGGCGGCGATGACGGCCGTGAGCAACTCGACCCAGGAACGCTTCATCGGCAGCAGCCTCCAAGCGGCGGTGAGGAACGCCGGGAGTGTATGCCGCACGCGGCGCACACCGCAAAGACACGACCGCGTCCGCACGCCAACTCCCTTACGATCCTCGCCGCGACGGACCCCGCCCCCGGCACCAGCAAACACCTGCTCAAAATGGCTACTCCACGATAGAAAAAGCTAGGCCTCACGCGACCAGGACAACCAACAACCCGACCATGACGGACTTTATGGGTTTGGCACAGCCACTGCACTAGCCGTCTCCATCACCGCCGTGGCCGCTGTGCCCTCGAAAGTAACCGACAAAATCGCAGCAGCAGCGAAACCGGCCGCACGGCACGGTAGGTGACCCTACAACGCTCGCCCGGGGTGCCATCGGCACCCCGGGCGGCCCTCCTGGCCGTTCGCGAGAATTGCCCCATACGCACAATGGCGGTGCACCTCGTTGTCTGCGAGGACAAAGCCGGTTCGATTCCGGCATGGGGCGCTTCCGATCTCAGCAGCTCAGAAGGCGTTCCCCGCATCGGCCGAGACCGCATTGGCTCTCCCCGCCGCGCTCGGGGTCCGCTCGCCCAGGAACCGCACCTCGCGCGCACGGATGTTGGTGTAGTAGCGCTCGTGGCCGGGCTCACCTCGCTTGCTGTGGGTGATTCGGCCCTCCACGTAGACGCGCCGCCCCTTCTCAAGATACCGGGCGCAGTGCTCGGCTTGCCGCCCCGAGACGATCACGTCGTGCCAGTCGGTTCGCTCCCGCACTTCGCCGACCTTGTCCTTCCACTTGTGGCTGGTCGCCAACGAGAACGTGCAGAACGGCTGGCCGCCCTCCACCTCCCGAAGCTCCGGGTTCCTGCCAAGACGCCCAACGATAATCGCTTTGTTCACAGACATA
>CALBXO010000683.1 GCA_937890335.1 uncultured Pseudomonadota bacterium
TGGCAAACGCGTCCAAGGTTGGGGTGGTCTCACGCGTGTGGCCGAAGGCGCTCAAGCGATCGATCCGCGTCGTGTCGAGCATCAGGAGGATCACCGGGCCCCCAGGCGGATCGGCGCGCGACAAGGGCGCGCGCGAGCGCTCGGCCGTCAGACCCGGCAGGCGGCTCCATCGTGGCGCGGGCACTGTGTCCAGCACGGCGGTGGCGCGCCTGCGCGCGGCGTCCAACACGCCGAGACCGACCTGATCAGCGGCGGCGCGCGTCTCCGGTCGGTGGTCCGGCGGAGGCTCAGGGATCGGCGGACGGACCTCGGTTCGACATGCCGCGAGCGCAAACAGGAGAATCGCCAGGCGCTTCAAATGTCCTCCGCGTGGCGCCCGTTGGCTCGCCCGGCAAGCACTGGCGCGGGATATGCCCTGAAAGGGCGGAGACGATGTGTGCGGCCGGCCTGCATGCGCTCATTGTGCCGCAAATCTTGCTCCACTGCGAGATCAGGGAGCGATCGGCTCCGCCTCGGGCGGCAACCCTACGGCGCGGCGGATCACAACCAGACTACGTCCGAGCCAATGTGCCGGGTCTTCCAGCCGCGCCACCTTTCGCTGGAGCGCGCCGCATCGCGCGGCCAGCTCCGTCAGCTTTGCGTCGTCCGGGTACTGCACAAGCAGCGCCGCAATGAGCCTGTCCGGCGCAATATCAAACAGCGCCCGGTCCTGGCTCCTGGCCTGTGACACGTCCGCCTTGATCCCAACGGCCACGGCGTCGCCAAGGGACCGGAGCACGTGAATCCTGCGCTTGAGATTCTCCATGACCGACGTGGACATCGTCTCCGTCTTCAGCGTCTCCCAATCCACCGACAGGCTGCCGTCGGCGGCGCTCACGATGTAGACGGACTCTGCGGCCTTCCGAACGAGCACCTCGGACAACTCCGCGTACAGCGTGACCGCTTCCCCCGCCAGGGCCAGAAACTCCTGGAGCTGCGCGTCGATCTCCACCCGCAGCTCCGCGCGGACGTTCTCCTCAACCTGGTCCAGGTAGACTGCGCCAGCGCCCGTCGCGAGCACCACCCCAAGGGCCAGCCCAGCGAACGCACTCAAGGACGACCGCCGCACCTCGGGCGACAGGCGCGCGCGTCCCCCCGCGTCCGAGGGCGACGCACCGTTCGTATCCAATGGGGTCACTGGAGGCTACTCCGTGATGGGCACCCGGCTGCAATTGCCGCGGTATTGAACCGGAACTCCGCCGTCGACGACTTCAAAGTCGGACCAGTTCAGTTGCTTGAGATCGTGCGGTCCCAGGCCCAGGTTGGCCCAGGTGTTTGCCGCGTTGCGGTCGCTGGCGGCCGTGAAGGTCAGGTTCCCACCGTCCGCCAGAATCATCCCATAGCGCTGAAGGGCCATCGCCACGACCTGCGCCGCGGGGTTGAGCTGGCTCAAATCCACGCTGTTCTTGAGCCGCAATCGCGCGCCGTACGGCGGCGCCTCGATCGGTCCTTCCGTTGCGCTCGTGGAGTGGGTCGCTGGCAAGACGTAGACCTCCTTGCGGATGTTTTCGTTGGGCAGGACAAAACGAATCGCGTGCCGCAGTTCGCCGGTTCCGATCTCGTCGGTTCTGAAGACGAGGGGCGTAATCGGCAGGCCGGCGGCGTCGGCGCTCGTGCAGTCCTGCCCCCGACCCGTAGCGGGGTAGATGCGCTGCGTGTCCCAGACCGCGAGGCAGCCGCCGCGGAATACGTCGCCGCGGATGTCCGCGCGGTACATCTCGTACAGGCGGCAGCCGGGGGCACGCACCAGAAGGTGGCAGTCGCCGTCGCCAATGCAGGAGAGCCCTTCCTCCCCTTCGATCAGGCCGCGCTCCGGCACCGGCACCGGCGCCGTGTCGCACTCGATGTCCCAGTGGTCCTCGGTGGGCTCGAACGGGCGGGGCTCGTCCTCGGGCACTGCGGCGAGCACAACCAGGCTAAAATCGATCTGGAACCGGGTCTCTGTGTCGTGAAAGCGGCTCAGGTAGCCAATGATCGTGTCCGAATCTGCGGCGAGCGGCGCATCCACCACCGGCTGGTTCCATGGCGCGCCCGGCAGGAAGATCTGACCGGGCGCCGCCCCGCAGCCCTCGCCCTGGTCCGGAAGGTCGTCCGTGGCGTCGACTCCACGAACGTCGGGCACCTCGGGCATGTCCGCATCGACGATGCCCGTCTCGCCAGCAGCGTCGAGCGGGCCGGGGTCGTCAGGGCTGTTCGTATCGCCAGCGTCTGCCGCCGGTCCATCGGACTCGGGCGTCGCGGACCGAGACGGCTCCGAGGGCAGCGTCGGCCCGCAGGCCAGTGCGCACGCACAGGCGCACACAACCACCCCTACCCACCTCCGAGAAATCACCATCACTCCGGCCCAAGCCACGGGAACGGACCCGAGGCTCAAAACATGTCCGGCCCTCACACCATGCGAGGGGCCAGCACAACCACAAGGCTACACCTCTGTGCTCGCACGTGACAGTTTCGCCACGCACCCCGCCGCTGACAAGGTGCAGCTTCGCTCGGCGCGCAACACGAACGGACTTCACGGCGGAGCGAACAAGACGGTGTCCGCCACGCCAGCGAGGGCTGATCCGATAATCTCGCCCGCATCTTCAAAAAACACGCAACATGCGTTCACTGCGACCGTGAACTCGTCCGGAGCGCGAATGGCGCGCCCAAACCAACAGGCGCCCACGGGCGCCAGGAGACGAGTCATGAGAATGACAATCTTGTTCGTGTTCGCGCTGACCGCATGCGTCGGTCAGGAATCTGACCCCAAACCACCCGCGCCGGTGCCACCTCCATTCGACGCGGCCAAGGACGACGCCCTCCGGAAGGTCGCATTCCGGGGCGTCCTCGAGCCCGAACGGCCAGGGTTTGGATCGTTCGCAGAGGATCTGACGTTCGACGGCTGGGCGTTTGAGGTCTACCGGGGCAGCGACGTCAAACTGGACGTGACGCGCACCGGCACATCCCGGAGGCTCGACACCACGATGTTCCTCTACGGCCCGCTCAAACACCGGAAGTTCGGGGACAGCGCCCTGGACGCCGACGACGACAGCGGCTGGGGGGCTCACTCCCGCATCGACCGCGCGCTGGAACCCGGTCGCTACCTGGCGGTCGTAGGCACCGCCACAGGAACCGGGCGCGGCCACTACCGCCTGGCCCTCGACTGTGAAGGTTGCGAGCCACAGCCCATGGGGGCGCAGCGGTGCCCCGACGAGATGGACCAGTGGATCGCGACCTGCGTGGACAACGTGGCCGCAGACCTCTGGGTCGCTCCCGCCATCGCCTGGCACGAGTGCAGCGCGTCCCTGTGGGAGGACGATCTGGCGGGCGCAGACCTGTGCGATCCGAGCCCGTTCGTGGCCCGCCCTTCCTGGTGCCACAACCTCGGCCCATTCCGCGACGCCTGTGAGTGGCAGTGGAACGACAAGTTCTTCCTCGATCCGGACGTCCGCACCACCCCGCTCGGCACGGGTGCCGCGCTGGACGCCTTGGAAGAGGAGGCCGAGCGCAGCTGCGACGGCACCTGCCGGGTGGGCATCCAAGTCTACCGCTACGACGCAGCAGAAGAACCGACGGCGCAGCAGTCCGTGGCCGCCATCATCCGGGACGCCCAGCTTGCGGATCCCAACTGGCAGATCGAGGGCGACATGACACCTGAAGCGCTGGAAGCGCGACTGGACGCTCTGCAGATGGATCTCATCCCCGCCGCGTCCGACCGCGTCGGCTCCGACGTGTTTCACGTGGGACGCGCGCGCTACAGCCGCCGCCCGCCCCCGTTCGAACCCGACACCGACGAGCTGTGGGTGATGACCTACCCCGAGACGCGCTGGCTCATCGCCATCGAGATCGTCCACCTTTAGCCCGCGCGGCGCTCAGCCCCCCGTCGCGGCTTGCCGCCACGGGGGGTCCCAGAAATTGCACCGAATTGCGCAACAGCATCTGCCTGCGCCCGTGAACTCTCCCAAACGGTTCCGGCTCCGCGTCGCACTCCCCGCCCAAATCTGGTCGTCGGACCCGAGGCGCGGCGCGGACCCAGAGCAGAGGTTTCACCATGACCCGTTCACAGACCGCACAGGGAGCGGCAGATCCGAGTTTCATCATGACCCAACACGCTTGGGAGGGATGGTACATCGTCCGGGAGGTTCAACCCGCTCCCCACGCAATCCACGCCTTGCCCAGCCTGCGCGCACAGGTCGCAGCCACGGGGGCACCGCCCACGGCCACATGCGATGACCTGGCGACGGAGGCCGGTCGCCTTCTCGACATCCTCACCTATGAACACAGCGTCCCGCAGAATCTGGGGGACGCACTCTATGAGGAGATGGGTGGCCCAATACCGGATTCGGCGCTGCACACGGCCAGGGCGAACGCCAACCTCCCCGGGACCCGCCGTGGTGGATCCAGGCTGGCGGCGGCGGTTCCACCCTCCCACCTCGGGCCGGCTCGCTGCTGCGACGCCGACAAGTCCACCGCCGACCCTCGCATGCGGGAAATCCATGAATGCCTCGCCGTCGTCCTGCAGGCGCTGGCGCGACTCGGGGTGTACCTCATGGACACCGATCACCTCACCGACGACGAGCTGCTCGCGTACATCTGCGGCGAGATCCTGCCGTGCGAGTACCGGGGCATCGGCGCACAGCTGTTTCCCGTGGGGGACGCTTTCAGCGGCGACATTCGCAAAGTCGCCCGACGAGACCACCGCTTGCCGCGACCTCGAGGTGCCGTTGACTTCACGCGTCGCCCGGCCGCGGAACACTGACCGCGGTGCCCGCCTGACAGCTGTCGCACGGCCATCGATCTGGGCATGCGCGGCGGCCGGCCAGGAGATCGCACGTCGATAGGCCTCGGACGGTTGATATCGTCCAGCGGGTCGTTGATCCCGGGGCGTTGGCCCTCTCGTCCAGGGAAGGGGCGCCGCGGACCGCAGACCCGCCGCCGACGCACGCCAGTTACCGGACGCGCACGACCTGCCGAGCGGCCACGCGGTCGTGCTCCATGTCATCGTGAGCCTGCGCAATCTCGTCCATCGCGTAGACCTTGACCGGCAGATCGATGGTGCCAGCGTGCACCGCCGCCGCCACCTCCTCCAACACATGGGACGGCAGGTCGCTCGCGTCACCACCGTACGCGGTGAGGCGCACGCCCGTGGGGATGAACTCGATGGGGTAGAACTCCGGCACCGTCCAGACGCCCGACAGCATCCCCGTGAAACAAACGGTGCCTCCTTTGCGCGTGCAACGCAGGGTGTCCCGGAGGGTCGCGGCCCCCACAAGCTCCACCGCTGCGTCCACACCGCCCGGCACCAGCTCCCGGACCGCGCCCGCGATCTCGCCACCGTCCACCAGAACGTCTGTGACCCCCACCGCCCGCAGGGCGCTGGCGCGAGCCGCATGCCGTGTCGTCGCCAGCACCCGCATACCGCGCGCGCGTCCGAGAGCGGCGACCATCATCCCCACAGACGACGTGCCGCCGCGCACCAGGATGGTGTCCCCGTCGTGCGCGTCCATGCCTACCGTCATGGACCCATAGGCGGTCTGGAGTACCTCGGGCAGCGCGCCCAGGCGCGCCCAGTCGAGCTCGGTGTCGACCAGCACCACCTGCGACTTCGGCACCAGCGTGTACTCCGCGTACCCGCCGTCGTACGTGCGGCCCATCCCACCCATCATCGCCACCGCCGTGCGGCCGACCCACGCCGGGTCGTCCGGAGCTGCCTCTACGACGCCCGTCGCCTCGATCCCAAGGATTCGCGGGTACGTCACGGAATCGCCGGCGAGCCCCTGCCGCGTGTGAAGCTCCGAGCGGTTGAGCCCGAAGGCCTCAACCCGCAGGAGCACCCAACCCGGACGGGGAGCGGGCACCGGCAAACTTCGAATCTGTAGCGCCTCGGGAGGGCCCGGTGCGTCGAGCACAACGGCTCGCATGGTCCTGGTCATCATCCTCCTTAGAGGGTGTTTACAAATTCGGACCGAGCCTGGCCAAGCATCGGCGTCGTGGGTGTTCCTGGC
>CALBXO010000684.1 GCA_937890335.1 uncultured Pseudomonadota bacterium
GCCCCCGGCCGTGGCGAGGTGGCGGACCACACCGTCCCGATCTCCTGTCGCCAGCCACCGTCCATCTGGGGAGAAGCTCAGCGCGTAGGCCCAGGTGGAGTGGCCGTCGTACACGACGGGGGCGTCTCGGGTGTCGAGGTTCCAGATCCGGGCCGTGCCATCGCCCGCGCCGGCAGCGAGGTGGACCCCGTCGGGGCTGAAGGCGGTGTGGTAGAAATTGGCCTCGATGGCTGGCCCCATGGAGCGCGAGGCCGCCTCGTCGCCGAGGTCCACGAGCTGCACAGTCCCATCTGTACCGGCCGTCGCCAGACGCTTCCGCGCCCGGTCGATGGACCCGCCCCACACCGCGCCAGCACCGTGTGTGGCAAGGACCTGTCCCTCCACGCCGTCCAGGCTCCACATGTGGATTCGGCCGTCCAGCCCAGCGGTGGTCAGCTTGTCTCGCCCGAAGTGCGCCAGAGAGGTCACCCCACGCCCGGGCATCACGAAGGCGATCGACCGCCGGTTGCGCAGATCCCACAAGGTCGGCCCTCGCTGCGGGTCGAGCAACCAGATCTTGTCGTGACCGGTCAACGCGCCCGCCGTCGGAGCCCACCGGCCCTGAATCTCAAATCCGCCGTTCGGGTCGTCGGGTCGCCACACGCTCATATGCCTCGCAGTCAGGGCCGCCACCCAGTCGCTGTCCGTCCGGACCAGGACGCGTCGCACCTCGGCACCGACGTCCCGCAACTCGCTCCAGTCCCCTCCGCTCCACACGGCCACCCAGCCGGACTTCCTGCCAGCAAACACGTCCTCGCCGCGCAGGCAAAAGGCCGAGATGTCCTCGGCGAGTGTCGAGACCTGGCCGGTGTCTGCATCCCGGCGGTGCAGGCCACCTTGGCCGTCCAGCCCGACCAGGGCGCCTGTGGGGGTCAGGCCGAACGTGGGCCCGCCGAGCTCCGAAGGCCTGGCAGACTGCCGTTCGGAACCGTCGGCGGCGACGTCGCGAATCGTGGTAGCCGTGATCAAGCGTATCGTACCCGAGGCGAGGAACACCCCGGCCAAGGGTGTATCCACCGCCTTGAGTGCGGCCTCGACCCGCTCGATGAGTTCGTTCGACGGAGCGTCGGGCAGCCCCTGCACCAGGCTGACCGGCGCAACCTCGGCCTGCTCAAAGCTCCCATCCACCCACCGCATCCAACTGTGCTCTGCGTCGGCGGCCTCAAGGTGCCCGTCCCGCGTGAACCGAACGCTGGGCATGATGTGCCCCGGCCGCAGCGACCTCTCCACGACAGGCCCCGAGAGCAGCCTCCGCGCGGCTTCCGTCCAGCCGGGCGTGGCGGGCGAGGCTTCCAGGAGCAGGAGCGCGGCGGTGGTCGGGTCGCCCGACAGGCGCTCCCGCGCGTGGCTGACGATCGCCCCATCCGACGTCTGCGTTGTCGGGACAACCGGGGTCGGCGCGGGCGGCGCCGGGCGATCCCTCAGAGCAACGCCCACGACGGCGGCGACCGCCAGCGCCCCAGCGAGCAACGCGGCGCCCGTGGTCCAGGCGCGCTTCCGGGGGGGCGTGAGGGCGCGCAGCAATGCGCCCATGTCCACATGACGGTCCGCCGGATCCGGCCGAAGACCGCGCCTCAGCGCGGCGTCCAGCCACGTCGGCACTTTGCGCCCGCCAGCCGGTGGGCCAACCGCAATGGCCGCGTGCAGATCGGGCACCGTCTCTCCGGGGAAAGGCCGATCTCCGCTGAGCGCCTCGTACAGGGCGACGCAGAACGAAAACTGGTCGGAGCGGGCGTCGGCGACCTCCCCGCGGAGCTGCTCGGGCGCCATGTACGCCGGCGTCCCCACCAACCCTCCAGCCATGGTCAGATTGGGGTTTGGCATCGTCACGCCAGCGTGTGGCGTCTCGTCCCGCGCTTCTCCCCGGACGAGCCCAAAGTCGGCAACCTGTACGCGACCGTCGTCGCCAACCAGGACGTTGGCCGGCTTGAAGTCGCGGTGCACCAACGCAGCGGCGTGCACTGCGCTGAGTCCAAGCCCGGCCTGTCGGTACGCGCGCAAACACTCCTGCCAGCTGCGCCCCTCCTGCCACACACCCAGCGTCTGGCCCTGCACGTACTCCATGGCCACGTAGAACTGGTCGCCGACTTCTCCGGCCTCATACACGGTGACCACGTTCGGATACGCGATCTTGGCCAACCCCCGCGCCTCCCGAAGCAGCCGGTGGTTGGTCGCGCCGGCTGAGGCACGCAGGACTTTGATGGCCACCGAGCGGTGAAGCTGCTCGTCGCGGGCCAGGTACACGGTGCCCATGGCCCCCGCGCCGATGCGCTCCAGAAGTTCAAACCGGCCGATCTGGACGGGGGCGGCGTCGGGAAAGAGCTTGCGCCGAAGCAGGGCACTGCGCCGCGCCTCGTCCGCCGAGTCCTCCATCGACGCAGCCTCCGCCATGCGTCCGTGGAACTTGCCGTCACTCACCTGGATCTTCAGCGAGCCCCGCGGCCGCCCGCGCCCGCACGGCCCATGCGTCGAGATCGTCCAGAGTGCTCTGGAGCAGCCGATCCGACGCCGCAATCCGGACCAGCACACGTTCCAGCGCCAGCCGCCCGTCACGAAGGCGGGTCTTGACCGTCCCCAACGGCAACTCCAGCGCCCGTGCGATATCGGTCCCCGACATCTCCTCCCAATAGTGGAGCTCGAGCACGACCTGCTGGTGCAGCGACACCTGCCGCAACCCCTCCAGCAGCAACCTGCGCTCCTGCCGCTGCACGTAGTGCGTCTCGGGAGACTGCCCCATGTCCGCCACGGAGACCTCGCCGAAGGCAGCATGCCGTTTGGAGAGTCGCGACTCGGCGCGGAAGTAGTCAGAGAGGCGACGCCAGGCGATGGCGATCAGCCAGGTTCGGACCGCAGACTTGCCCGCAAAACCGGCCGACTGCGCCGCGAGAAACGTCTGTTGGATCAGGTCGTCGCGATGCGCGTCGTCCACCTTGTTGCGGAAGAAGCGGACGAGCGCGTCGTGATGGCGATCAAAAAGCGCCGCACCTGCGGCTGAGTCACCGCCCTGCCAGGCACGTAACAACGTCTCGTCTTCGGTGGCCGCGAGCACCATGCCGGGAAACAAACATCTTCGGAGAGAGGCGTCAAGACACGGGGATGGCTGCGGAATTGGGGGTTCCGAAACGCGCGCCGACCACAAGCCAGCGCCGGGCGCCAGAGCGGTCCCGATGGTGTTGCCGGGCAACCCAGCGCCAAGGAATCCAACGCGCCGACACCGCCGTGACTCAAACGCCACCGGGGCCCCAGCGCTTTCACGCTGGAGCCCTTCTATGGCAACTCTTTTACGTTGGTATCTGCCCGGCTACCGCGAACCGGTGCCCGTACGTATCCGTAGATACGAGGTTTGAGTTTGTTGATCTCCGGGTCACCGCCTCGCCTTGGGCGTCGGAGGGGGCGGGTGCTGCACCCACTCGACGACCGCAAGAAGAACAGGGCCGTCGTGAGGATGACGAGATCCTCGCGCCGCCGCTCCGATTGCCGAGGCGTGGGTCGACCTTCGCCGACGTGCGGAGCAGCTCGGGATGTTCGTAGGGAGGGCATAGGCTCGTGGACAGGGAAGCCTTGATCGCCGTGGTGGTCCGGGCCTGGCCGCGCGCCGAGCGAAACCGGATGGTGCGGCACCTGGTCTGGTCGATCCGCTCGAGCCCGCGCCGCGGCCTCGCCGGGTTCATCCTCGACACCATCGCCATCGACAGCTTCATCGAGCAGGGCGGTGAGCGTTTCGCGGGCCTGCCTCGGAGGAGGGGGACATGACCCAATCGACCGTGTTGCACATCCCGACGATCACCACCGACCGCCTGACGCTCGACGCGCCGACGGTCGAGGACTTCGAAGGGTACGCGTCGATCGTCACCGGATCCCGCGGTGTGGGCATTGGAGGTCCTCTGTCCCGCAAGGAGGCCTGGCTCGACTTCTCGCAGATGACCGCCGGGTGGGTCTTGCGCGGGTACGGCGCCCTGAGCATCCGTCGGCGAGGTGAGCGCGACTATCTCGGCACCGTGCTGGTTCACCACGAGTTCGGCGACCCTGAGCCCGAGCTCGGTGCGTTGCTGACTGAGGAAGCCGAGGGCCAGGGCATCGCGATGGAAGCGGGAGCCGCCATGTTGGAGTGGGCTTGGCAGGCGACGAAGCTGCGTACACTGGTCAGCTACATGGACCCTGAGAACCATCGCGCGCTACGAGTCGCGCAGCGGCTGGGCGGCACCCCCACCGACGGCCCCGCAGGCGTCGTGACCCGTCGCTATCGACGGCCGGACTGATCGCGCCCCGTGTTCTCCACGAGCGCTCCGCTCTCGAAGGCGTCTCTGCGCCCGAGCCAGAGACGCCAGAGAGCACGTCCGTGTTCCGGCAGGGAACCATGCGCCGTAGTTTTCGCGAGATGTTGTCGCGAACC
>CALBXO010000685.1 GCA_937890335.1 uncultured Pseudomonadota bacterium
TGCGAGGTGAGGCGCTCGAGCGCGGCACGCGCGATCCTCTGATCGGCGTCATCGTCACCGTGTTCCAGGGGGAGGGTGAGGAGGCCGTTGGCTACGAGGCCACCACGGACCGGGACGGTGTCTTCACCTTCCAGGACCTGCCCGCGGGCGAGTGGCGGATTCTCATCGAGCCCAAGGGCTACTTTCCCTACCGAACCACGGAGACCATTGAAGCGGGGCAGCTGACGGAGGGCACGTTCTACGTCGAGAAGGGCAGCTACAACCCTTTTGATGTCCTCGTGGAGGCGGAGCGCGGCCGTAAGGTCGTGACGCGCCGCACGCTCAAAGCCGAAGAAATCGCTCGCATCCCTGGCACCTTCGGGGACCCGATCAAGGTCGTGCAGAACCTCCCCGGCGTCGCCCGCACCAACCCGCTGAGCGGCGAGCTCATCGTGCGCGGCTCGTCGTCGGAAGACACCAAGCTCTACATCGGCAGCGTCGGGGTCCCCCTCATCTATCACTTTGGCGGACTGCGCAGCGTGGTTCCGCTGGGCATGATCGACAGCATCGACTTCTACCCTGGCAATTTCTCCGTGTTCTACGGCCGCGCGATTGGCGGGGTGCTGGACGTGAACCTCAAGGAGCTCCGTCCCGACGCGGTCCACGGCTACGCCGACATCAACCTCTTTGACAGCGGCGTGTACCTTGAGGCGCCACTGGGCGACACCGCGTCGGTGGCCGTCGCCGGGCGTCGCAGCTATGTGGACTTCCTGCTCAACGCGGCCATCCCGGACGACGCGCTCGTCAACCTCATCACCGCGCCGCGCTACTACGACTACCAGATCGCGTTCAACTGGCGCCCCCACCGCGACCACCGGCTTGGGCTGTTCCTGTTTGGCTCCGACGATGAGCTGCGGATCGTGGCGGACAACCCCACGTTTGACGTGAACATCCGGAGCAATTCGGCGTCGGCATCGACCACATTTCAACGCGCGATCATCGACTATGACTGGACTCCGAGCGAGTCCTTTCGGTCGTCCACGAAGATCGCGACGGGCGTCGACAGCCTGTACTTCAACGGGTTTGACCTGTTCATCTTCGACTTCAAAATCTACCAGCCGACGGTCCGGCAGACGTTCGAGTGGGACCTGAGCAGGAACACGAAGCTGAAGACGGGCATCGACGCAATCTGGTCCAAGGTGGACATCAACATCATGGCGCCGCTGCCTCCCAAAGAAGGGGGTGGTGATGACGACGGGCCCGACAGCGAGATCTTTACGCTGACGCAGAACGGCGTGCGCAGCCGGGATGTGGGCCTGTTTGCCGAGCTTGAGCTGACCGCGCTGGACGACTTCCTGTTTATCCCCGGCGTCCGCGTGGACTACTTTGAGACGCTCGACGATTTCACCTACGACCCGAGGCTGACCGTCCGGTACAGCCTCGCCGAACAGTGGTCACTCAAGGCGGGCGTCGGGCTCTTCCACCAGGCGCCGACCCCGGACGAGACGGGGGAAGGCGGGTTTGGGAACCCCGATCTCGGCGCCGAGGCTGCGGTTCATTACTCGGTGGGTGCCGAGTACAAACCGCGGCCGTATCTGCTGCTCGACGCCACCTTCTTCTACAAAGACATGTTCGATCTGGTCGCCCAGTCCGACGCCGTCATTGAACGCGACGGGGAGATGGTGCCCGAGGTCTACAACAACGAGGGTGAGGGCCGAGTCTTTGGCCTCGAGCTGCTCGCGCGGCACGAGTTCGCCAACAAATTCTTTGGTTGGATCACGTACACGCTCTCGCGCGCGGAGCGGTTGGACCCGGGCGAGAAGAACTACCGGCTGTTCGACTTTGACCAGACCCACATCCTGACCCTCATCGGCAGCTACCAGCTGCCCAGAAACTGGGAGGTCGCGGCCCGCTGGCGGTTTGTCACCGGGAAGCCGATCACGCCCAATGTGGGCGGTGTGTTGAACCTGGACACGTACGAGTACGACGCGGTCCGGGGCGAGGTGAACAGCGACCGTCTGGAGGACTTTCACCAGCTCGACCTGCGCGTGGACAAGCGCTGGATCTACGACACCTGGAAGCTGAACCTCTACCTGGACGTGCAGAACATCTACAACCGCAGCAACGTCGAGGGGTACCAATACAACTTCGACTACACGGAGAAGGTGCCCCAGCAGGGCCTTCCGATCCTTCCGATCCTCGGGATCAAGGGGGAGTTCTGATGACGAACATCCGTCGATTTCTGATTCCCCTGGCCGTGGTCGCCGGCGGCGCTGCGTGCTCCGCGGAGCTCGCCCCCTTTGAGGACCTGGCCGACTTGCGCATCCTGGCCATCCAGGTCGAGGACCCGTGGCTGCTGCCGGACCAGGAGACGACGCTGCGGTCTCTGGTCTACGCCGAGCCAGACGCGACCGTCTCCTACGCATGGGACTGGTGCCCGTTCTCCACCGGGCCAAGTCAGGAGTACGCCTGCGCGCTCACACAGGAGGATCTGGACGACATCGCGTCGCAGGTCCCGGGCGCGGACTCCCCGCAGCTCAAGCTGGGCAGCGCCGCAGACGTGACATTCAAGTACCCTTTGCCGGCGCCGGCTCTGCAGGGGATCTGCGCGGCCTTGCTGAGCGAGGACGTCCCGGAGGGCCTCGCGTTCATTGACTGCAAGGAGAGCTTCCCGGTGACGCTGCG
The DNA here is from genome assembly GCA_937890335.1 of uncultured Pseudomonadota bacterium. Lineage (GTDB taxonomy): Bacteria > Myxococcota_A > Bradymonadia > Bradymonadales > CALBXO01. Next base: position 2,665 of record CALBXO010000685.1, read on the forward strand.
CCTCATCGCGACCACCGACAGGGGCCACCGCGTGGTCGCCGTGCGCACGATGAAGCTCCTCTACGACGAGCCGGAACCCGTCTCCGACCTCAACGTGAACCCGGCGTTCACCGGGGTCCGGATTCTGACGAACGGCGAGCCGTTGGACTCGGCGGTGCCGCTGGTGGATGGATTTGTCGTCGAGCGGGAGCAGGACTACACGCTCTTTGTGGACGTGACGGAGGACCAGTCCCAGACGTACACGACGGACAGCGGCGAGCAGCGCGAGAACCTGTTTGTGCACTGGTTCTACGAGGCCGGTGAGTTTGATGAAGAGAGCACTGGGTTCATCGACGGATTCCTGACCGTCGAGGACCTGGCGGAGAACCGTTTTTCGGCGCCGGACGCGTCGTTCACGCGCGATGAGCTCGCGCTCTATTTCGTGATGCGGGACGAGCGTGGCGGGATCGACTTCATCACGAGGACCGTCTCCTTGGACTGATTCTCGCCCTGTCGCCCACCACGCGCGAAAAAAATCCGGTCCGGTTCGATCCACCCTGAGGGGGCCGTCGTATACCCAACGACAACGCCCTGACACTCCAAAACATCAAGTTCGAACATCGCGGCATGCCTCGGCGGCTGAAGCGATGGGATGGAGCGGTGTGCTCGGGTTTTGTCGCAACCAATCTGGAACCCGCACCTGGAGTATGACCATGCGACCCATCAAGACCGTTCACCTGCTGCTCACCATCACGGCCCTCCTGCTGGCCGCGACGCCGGCCCTGGCCGCCGACCACATCGACTCTCCGGCCGCCACCGCCGAGCCGACCGCCGACATCAGTGACCTGTACGCCTGGATGACCCCGGACGCAGGCAAACTCAACCTCGTGCTGAACGTCGCGCCCTTCGCCGGCGCCGATTCGAGCTTCTCGGACGCCGTCGTCTACGCCTTCCACGTCAACAGCAGCGCCGGCTACGGCATGGACCAGACCGAGACCCTGGTCCTGTGCAAATTCGCCGATGCCGACAACATCGAGTGCTGGGCGGGCGACGAGTACGTCACCGGCAACCCCAGCAGTCTGGATGGAATCTCGTCCGAGTCAGGCGGCATCAAGGTCTTCGCCGGCCTGCGCAACGACCCGTTCTTCATGGAGTTCACGGGGTTCACCAACGCCGTGGCCACCGCGACCGGCGCGGCCCCGGGCCTGGAGTTTGACGAGGCCGGCTGCCCGGCCGTTGACGAAGCCACCTCAGCGGCGCTCGTGGGCTTGCTCACCAGCGGCACCGACGGGGCGCCCGCCTCCGACACCTTCGCCGGTAGCAATGTCCTGAGTCTGGTCGTCCAGATCGACAAGTCAGTCCTCACCGGTGGTGGCCCGCTCCTGGGCGTTTGGGCCAGCACCCACGCCGCGCAGTGACCTGACCGGTTCCGAGCAAGCACGCAGCACGCAAACAACAAACAACGACTTTCCAGCGAGATACAACCATGAAGAAGCTCAGCTTGATTCTCTGCCTCACCTTCGCCCTCACCGCCGCTGTCGCCTGCGGGGACAGTGACTCCGACGACGCGAACAACGGTGCCGTCAACAACGGCGGCAACAACGGCAACAACGGCAACAACGGTAACAACGGCAACAACGGCAACAACGGCAACAACGGCGGCAACAACGGCGGCAACAACGGCGGCCCGGCGCTCCTGGGCAAGGCCAACCCGCCGGCGCTCGGGGCCCAGATCGACCGGACCGGGCGTCCCGCAATCAGCACAGCCCTCATCAGCACTTTCAGCGCCGATGCTGACGCCAAGGGGGCGGAGAAGGATGCCTACAACGCTGCGGGCCCAGACAAATGGAGTGACTTCACCGCCTCCATGGCCGGCAGCCTGGCCATCCTTGACGCCATCGATGGCAACTGCGGCAACCAGCTCCTGGCCGACGCCGACGCCGGCCCGGACCGCTACATGACCTTGGCCTCCATCCTGACCGACGACGAACTCTACGTGCACTCCGAGCGCGGCGAGTGCGGCACCTACCTGGGCCTCGAGGCTGAGATTGTCGGCGCGGTGCCCGAAGGTGCCGGTGGCTGCGGCGGTCGCACCCTGAACGACGACATCATCGACCGCAGCTACTCCGTGCTGGCGGCCGGCATCCTGACCGGCGTGGACGACACCATCACCGGCGACGATGTCCCGCACCTGGACGGCTTCCCCTACGTGGGTGAGCCGAGCATGAACTGATGAGGTGTGGGTCCGGCCAACGCCGGACCCGCCCAGGTCCTGGGCCCCGCGATTCGTCGCGGGGCCTTTTGCTGTCACGGATTTCAGCAAGACCCCAACGCGAGCCTGACCATGTACCGCACCGTCCTCACTGCCGCGCTCCTGACCGTCCTTGGATGCGCCGCCCCGACCGCCCCGGCGCCGGATGACACCGGCTTTGACCCGGCACCCTTTGACCGCCCGACCACGTCGGCCAAGATCGCGCAGCGCAACCTGGATGCGACGATCGCGGGGCAGGAACGGGCGCTGATCGCTCGTCCGGCGGACCCAGCGCTGCTCGTATCCCTGTCCGACGCCTTGCTGACCCGCTCCCAGTTCCGAGGCACGTTCGCCGACCTGGACCGCGTAAAACAGCTCGGCGCGGAGGCGGTCGCGCAGCACCCGGAGGCCGGCTGGGCGCTGGAGCTGCGAGCGAATGCGCACCAGGCCGTGCACGCCTTTGACGCCGCGGAGGCGGACCTGCGGGCGGCTACCGTGCTGGATGGCAAGGACCGCACGCTGGCGGCGACGACCATCTGGCTGGCCCGAGGCGAGCGGCTCCACGAGGTGCTCGCCCTTCGCCGCGCCGCTGCTGAGCGCCATCCGACCTTCCGGAATCGTACGGCGGTGGCCGCAGCGCTCGGTGCGCTCGGCCGCTACCCGGAGGCCGACGCCGAGTGGGTGGCGGCGCTGGATGCCTACCGCGATGTCAGCCCGCTGCCCGTGGCGTACGTAGCGTTTCAACGGGGTGTGATGTGGTCTGAGCAGGCGGACCGGCCGGATCGCGGCCTTCGGCTGTACCGCGAGGCCGTGCAACGGTTTCCCGCGTACGGCGTGGCCAATGTTCACCTGGCAGAGCTCGAGTGGCAGGCCGGGGACGCGACGGGCGCGGCCCAACGGCTCGAGCGCATCCGAGAGCTGACCCAGGATCCCGAGCCAACGGGACTCCTGTCCGAGATTGTTGCCGCGGATTCGCCCACGCGGGCCGCCGCGTTGTCCTCACAAGCGCGCGACGGCTACGAGGGTTTGTTTGCCCGTCACCCTCTGGCGTTCCTGGACCACGGCGCGGAGTTCTTCTCGGGCCCAGGTGCCGATCCGGGCAGGGCGCTGCGCCTGGCCGAGCGCAACCTGGAGAACCGGGCCAATGCCCGCGCGTACGAGATTGCATTGAACGCTGCCGAGGCGGCGGGCGACCGCGATGCCTTCTGCGACATCGCGAGGCGCGCCGCCTCCGCGACGCCCACGGTAGGTCTGCGTCAACGGCTCGACGACGCGGCCTGTCGATAGCCTTCCCGGCCTTCCCGGCCCAAATCCACGGCCTGGCGTCACCGAGTGACAGAATGTCACCCCGCGTGCCGCAGATCAGGACGAATTGACAATTTGTCACAGGTCGGCCGGAAGCTCGGCCGACCTGTTTTCGTTGATCCCCGCACTGTCGAGATCCGCGGTCTGGCACGGATCTTCCTACAACATCCCACGTCGGAGGCCGTAAGGCCGTCTTTTGGGCTTAGAGGACGACATGGAGCAGCTTCTCAAGCGGTATTTTTGGGTGATCCAGCTTTGCGGGGTCGGCGCGGTTGCCATTCTGGCAGCGCTGGCGTTCAGCAACGTGGGGTCCGCCTTGTTGGCCCCATTGTCAGTGACCCCTCCGCCCGCGCCCGCCGTCACCGACGACGGGGGGGACAAGGACGCCAAGGCGCGGTTGACAAACCTGGACAACGCGCGGTTTGCGCCCAAGCCCAAGGACGACGAGGGCAAGCCTGCAGAGGAGCCCACGGTCGAAGAGGAGCCGCCGGCTGTGCTGGGGGACGACGACTACCCGACCAGTGACCTCAAGGTGCAATTGACCGGCACGATGGTGTCTGAGGACGACCGCTGGTCCATGGCGCTGCTCTACGACCAGGCCAGCCGCGCCAGCTTCCGGGCCAAGGTGGGCGAGTCGTTTCTGGACACCGTGAAGGTCGTCAAAATCGAGCGCGACAGGATCATCATCGACCGCGAGGGCAAGCTGGAGCAGATTGAACTCGGTGGTGAGCCGGGCAAGGGCGTGGCAGGGGGGCGGCCGAGTCTGGCCAGCAAACCCCTGACCACAAGCCTGTCCAAGCCCGCCTGGTCGCCTTCGGCCGGGCTCGCCAAGAAGGCGGCAGCTGCCCCTTCCGCGGCGCCCTCCAACGACAAGTTTGCCGAGCTGCGCAAGGGCATCACCAAAAACAGCGAGACCAACTTTGAGGTCGCGCGCAGCACCCTGGACACGGCGCTCAAGAACCCCGGCAAGTTCAAGGACGGGACGCGTCCGGTGCCGAAGTACGAGAAGGGCAAGCTGACCGGGTTTGAGATCACGCGCATGAGCGGCGGGAGCATCTTCTCCGAGCTCGGCATGCGCAACGGCGACGTCATCACCAGCATCAACGGCAAGAAGATCCGGAGCCCGAACGACGCGCTCCGGATGTACCAGAAGCTCAACTCCGCCAGCGAAATCCAGATTGGATACAAGCGGGGCGGTGTCGAGCGCGAAAACTCATACAAGATTCGATAGTCAGGCTCGAGAGGAGAGAGATTCCATGAGGAAGGGGCACAAGCGGGCGCCAAGCCCGTGCCAGCAGGCAGGACGCCTGTGCGTCTGGGCGCTCGTCACGTTGGTCGTGACGGGAGCTGGCTCGGTTGCGTTTGCGCAGGCGGGCGGTCCGGACGATGTCATCCGCAAGCGGGGCGACAGGCCCGGCGTCATCAAGTTTGGCGACAAAGATGGCGACGACAAGGATGACAAGAAGGGTGATTCCGAGGACGACCCCGGGGACCGCAAGGGGGACATCAACAACCCGTTGTCCGGCGAGAAGTTCGACATCGAGAACAATTTCGATCGCGAACTCGAGGAAGAACCTCCCATCCCGAGCAACCAGAAGGTCACCATCGATTTCCGCAAAGCGGAGCTCGAAGAGGTGGTGAAATTCTACTCGCGGTTGCTCAAGAAGAACTTCATCATCGCGGACAGCCTCAAAGCGGGGAAGAAGATCACCATCATCGCCCCGCGGCAGGTGACCGTCGCCGAGGCGTACCGGGCCTTCCTGGCTGCGATGGCGATGAACGGCCTGACCATCGTCCCGCACGGTCAGTTCCTCAAGATCATCGACTCTGGCAAAGCCGCGCAGGACACGCCGCCGACCCGGACCGGGCGCGCGGGTCTGCCCACGTCGGACGTCATGGAGACCCGCATCATCCAGATCCGCCACGTGTCGTACCAGGACATCGAGGGCGTCATCTCCAAGGTGAAGTCCACGGACGGGAACATCATCTCGTACCCCCCGACGAACACGCTCATCGTGACCGAGTACGGCACGCATATGCGGCGCATGTTCCAGATCATCGACGCGCTCGATCGTCCGGGCGGCGGCTCCCGGATCCACATCTACCAGGTGCAGTTTGCCGATGCGTCCGAGCTTGCCGGCAAGTTGCTCGAGATCTTCGAGCAGGATGACAAGAGCGGCCGCAGCTCGAGCTCCTCTTCCAAGAAGAGCGCCAAGAGCTCTTCGTCCTCGTCGGCGGTTGGCGACACGTCGGACGTGTCGGTCACTAAGCTCATCGCCGATGAGAACACGAACCAGCTGATCATCGTCGCCAACGAGCGCAGCTACCAGCAGGTGGTGGACCTGATTCAGAAGCTGGATGTGGAGACGAACTCCGGCCGCATCTGGGTCTATCCCCTCCAACACGCCAAGGCCGAGGACCTCGCCGGCGTCCTGTCGGGCTTGTCGAGCTCGAACAACCGCAGCAGTGGCGCACGAAGCAACGCGCGCAACTCGCGCAGCAGCCGCAGCAGCAGCAGCAGCAGCAGCGGTGGCAGTGGCGCGGCCTCCGGCGGCGCCAGCGGAGGCTCGGGCGCCTTGCTCAGCGGAGACGTTCAGGTCACCGCGGACAACTCCACGAACTCCCTGATCCTGACCGCCAGCTTCAAAGACTACCTCGCCCTCAAGAGCGTCATTGAGAAGCTCGACCGGCGCCGCAAGCAGGTCTACGTGGAGGCGGCCATCATGGAGATCTCGCTGGATCGCAACCGCCGCGTCGGCATCGGCGTCAACGGCGGGATTCCCCAGGAGTTCGACTTCATCCCAGACGCCGCCGCGGCCGAGATTGGCAACGAGGGACTCATCCTGGCGCAGGCCAACTTTGAGAGCTCGCTGCTGACCGAGGCGATTCAAGGGCAGGGCGGACTCGGCCTCGGCGTGCTCGGGCCCCCGGTGGACGTGAGCCTGTTCGGGACCAACGTGTCGCTGCCGTCGTTCCTCCTGTTCCTGCAGGCGACGCAGAACGACCAGAACGTGAACATCCTGTCCACGCCGTCACTCATGACGTTGAACAACGAAGAGGCCGAGATCTCCGTCGGTGAGCGCGTGCCGTTCTTCACGGGCGGCCTCGGCGGCGGCGGCGGCGGCCTGAGCGGGCTCACGAGCCTGCTCGGTGGAGCCGCCGGTGGCGCCGGCGGTGCGGGCGGACTGGGCGGTCTTGGCGGCGCCGGCGCCCTAGGGCTGCTCGGCGGATTGGGCTCCAACATCGACTACCAGGACGTTGCGCTGACCCTGCGTATCACGCCGCAGATCAACGCCAGCGGCCTGGTGCAGCTCGAGCTGGACGTGACGGTGGAGGACCTCAAGCCTGGCGCGGGTGACTCGCGCACGCCGACCACCACCAAGCGCGAAGCCAAGACCGTCGTGGTCGCCGAGGACCAGCAGACCATCGTCATCGGTGGACTGGTCCGCGACGTGGAGAACGAGGGCGTCGTCAAGGTGCCGTTCCTCGGCGACATCCCCATCCTCGGACACCTGTTCCGCCGGTCACAGACGACGTTGAGCAAGCAGAACCTCGTGATTCTGCTGACGCCCTACATCATCGACTCCAGCGAGGACCTCCGGCGAATCAAGGACGCCAAGATCGAGGAGCGCGAGGAGTTCCTGCGGCTGTTTGGACAGTACGACAAGACCTACATCGCGCGCGTGAACTTCACCAAGAAGCACGGTCTGCTCGAAGAGATGAACCAGAAGGTGAAGAAGGCGGAGAACGACGCTGCGGCGCGGCGACGTGCCTACGGCGAGGACGAGCCCGAGGCCGAGGACGGGGACGCCCCGGTCGACGATTCCGTACCCGCGCCGTCGGGTGACGACATCATCATCGTCCCGGATCGGAGCAACTGATGTTCAATCGGCTCCGCATCGGTGAAATCCTGGTCGACATGGGCACCGTGCGCCCCGACCACGTGGCTGGCGCTCTGGACCAGCAGCGCGAGAAGGGCGGGTTGCTGGGCGAGATCCTCGTGGATCGACGCGCGTGTGAAGCCAAGCACGTCGTGGCCGCGCTCGCGCGGCAGCTCGGGTATGACGCGCAGGAGTCCATCGACATCGAGACGGTGGACCTCTCCCTGATTCAGGACCTGAACCTGCGGTGGACGCGCGACAACGGCGTGCTCCCCCTCCGGCATCACAGCGGTCAGGTGATTGTCGCGTGCAGCGACCCGCTGGACATCACGGTCTGTGATCACCTGCGCTTCGTCATCCAGAAGGAGCCGGTGCCGGTCCTGGTCCCTCGGGAGACCCTCAACTCCGCCATCAACGAGGCGTTCAACCGGAAGATCCGCCAGATTGGTGGCCTCACGGAGGGCCTGGAGGACGCGGAGTCGCCCGCTGGTGACGACGACGTTCCCGAGATCGAAGACATCCTCGTCGGGCAGGAGTCCGACGACGAGGCCCCGGTCATCCAGTTCGTCAACTCGGTGTTTGTCCGCGCGGTGCGCGAGCGCGCCAGCGACATCCACATCGAGCCCGGCGAGCAGTCGCTGCTGGTGCGGTTCCGGATCGACGGCGTGCTCAAGGAAGTGGCCGAGCCGCCCAAGCGGTTCCAGGCGTCGGTCCTCGCGCGCATCAAGATCATGGCGAACCTCAACATCGCGGAAAAGCGCCTCCCCCAGGACGGTCGCATCCGGATCAAGATCGCCGGACGGGACATCGACATCCGTGTCGCGACCGCGCCGACCAGCCACGGCGAGCGCATCACGATGCGTCTGCTCGACAAATCATCAGTGAACCTGGACCTCGAGTCGGTGGGCATGGCGCCAGGCGTGCTCAAGCTCATGCGGCGCCTCATTCGCTTGCCGCACGGAATCATCTTCGTCTCGGGACCCACGGGTTCTGGAAAGACGACGACGCTGTACTCGGCGCTGAGCGAGATCAACCAGCCGGACAAGAACATCCTCACCGTTGAGGACCCGGTGGAGTACCAGCTTCAAGGCATCAGCCAGATGCAGGTCAATCCGAAGATCAAGCTGACGTTCTCGTCTGGCCTGCGCAGCTATCTGCGTCACGATCCCGACATCATCATGGTCGGTGAGATCCGCGACAAAGAGACCGCCGAGATCGCGATCCAGGCGTCGCTGACGGGTCACCTCGTGCTCAGCACCATCCACACCAACGACGCCGCGGGTGTCTTCACGCGCCTCATCGACATGGGCGTGGAGCCATTCCTGGTGGCGTCCACGGTGGTGGCGGCGCACGCACAGCGGCTGGTGCGGCGGCTGTGTCCGAGCTGCCGGGTGGCCTACACCCCCAGCGAGGAGCAGCTCGACGAGATTGGCATCACGCAAGAACAGATTGCCAAGGTCGGTACGCTCTACCGCGCAACGGGCTGCTCGGAGTGCCTCCAGGTTGGGTACTCTGGCCGTTTGGGTATCCATGAGTTGCTGGCCGTCGGTGACGACGTACAGAAGCTCATCATCCGCGCGTCAGACGCGGGGGCCATCAAGCGCAAGGCGGTGGAGGCGGGGATGATCTCTCTGCGGGAAGACGGCGCGGCCAAAGTGCTGGCCGGCGTCACGACCATCGACGAGGTCATGCGTGTCACGCAGCTCGATGAGATGGAGCAGAGCTAGCCATGCCTGTCTTCAACTACAAGGCCATCAACAGTGCCGGAAAGGAGGTCTCGGGCAGCCAGGACGCGGAGAGCGCGCGCGCGCTCAAGGACGCGCTCAAGGGCAAGGCCATCTACGCGACCGAGGTCTGGGAGGGCAAGAAGAAGGCGACCTCCCTGGCGTCCAAAGAGGTGGACCTGGACGGCATCTTTGGCCGTGCCAGCCTCGGCGACATCGCCATGTTCACCCGCCTGCTGGCCACGCTGCTCAAAGCCGGCATCCCCATCGTCGAGGCGCTCACCGCGCTGGTCGAACAGACCGAGAAGAAGCAGCTTTCGCGCGCGCTGGCCAAGATTCGGCAGAAGGTCATTGAGGGCACCGCGCTGAACCTGGCGATGCGAGAGCATCCCAAGCTGTTTGATGATCTCTACCTGAACATGGTCCGCGCAGGTGAGGCTTCCGGCCAGCTCGAGACGGTGCTGGAGCGCCTCACCGAGTTTCTCGAGGCGCAGATGCAGCTGCGGGGGAAGATCCTCGCGGCGTTCATCTACCCCATCATCATGACCCTGCTCGGCACCGGCATCGTCATCTTTCTGATGACCTTCGTCGTGCCCAAGGTGACGCAGCTCTACGAGCAGCAGGACAAGGCGCTCCCGTTCATCACCGAGATCCTCATCGCGGTCTCGGATGTCTTCACCAGCTGGTGGGGGTGGGTCTTCTTTGTGCTGCCGCTCATCGCAGCTGGCATTGGGTTCTTGTTCTGGCGCCGGTCCAAGGCAGGCAAGCCGGTCTGGGACCGCTGGGTGCTCAAGATCCCCGTCTTTGGCGGGCTCGTGCGGATGATCGCCATCAGCCGTTTTGCCAAGACACTCAGCACGCTTTTGGCCAGTGGTGTCCCGCTGCTGACGGCCATGGACATCGTCAAAGACATCCTCGGCAACCAGACACTCATCGACGTCATCGAGACCGCGCGGATCAACATCCGCGAGGGTGAATCCATCGCCGGACCGCTGCGGCGCTCCGGCCACTTCCCGCCCATCGTCACGCATATGATCGCGGTCGGTGAGCGCGCCGGGCAGCTCGAAGAGATGCTCGACAACGTCTCCAAATCCTACGAGCAGCAGGTGGACCTGCGGGTCCAGACGCTGACCTCTCTGATGGAGCCCATCCTGATCGTCGCCATGGGCGGCGCGGTGGCCTTCATCGTCTTTGCAATCATGCTCCCCATCCTGAACCTGAACGAGGGACTGGTATGAAAAACGTAGAACTCATCATCGCCGAGGCGCGCAAGCGCGGCCGGATCAAGAGCCGCAAGGGAATGACCCTGGTCGAGATCCTCATCGTGCTGTCGATCCTCGCGGCCATCATGGTCACCGTCGGCGTCGTCGCCTTCAACCAGCTGGACAACGCCAAGCGCCAGGAGACCAAGGTCAAGCTCGGCAAGATCGCCGGGCAGGTCCAGACCTTTGCCACATTGCAGACCCCACCGGCGCTGCCGGATTCACTGCAAGATCTGGTGGAGCCTCCCAACGGTCTTCGTCCGCTGCTCAAAGAGAGCGACACCAAGGACGCCTGGGGTCAGGACATCGTCTACTCCAAGAAGGGCAACCGCTCCTACGAGCTGCGCTCACCCGGTGCTGACGGACAGGACGGCAACGACGACGACGTCTCGTACGAGGAATAGGTGAGCGAGAAGTCCGCCAGCGCCCTGGGCAAACTGCTCTTCGCACTCGGCATCGCCGGGATGCTTCTGAGCGCCTGCTACGCGGTGACGTACTGATGCGCGACCGCCGACACAGTGAGCGTGGACTGACGCTCATCGAGCTCCTGATGGTCCTGGTGATCGTCGCTGGGCTCGCCGTGATCGGCATACTCGCGATCAACAACCTCAGCCTTGGCGGCCTCAAGGCCGAGGCGCTGCACGTCTCCGGGTACCTCAAATACGCCCGCGGCCAGGCCGCCATCGCCCAGCGCCACCACCGTGTCATCATCGACATCGACAGCAACCAGATGTGGGTCGAGGTGGATGGGAGTGACCCGGAGAAAAGTGGCGGCAGCGACATCCTGGTGGACCTGCCGGAGGGCATCCCGGCCCCGGCAACAGGGCAGCGAGCCTACAAGGAGGACGACGACCCGGAGGGCGGCGCGTTTGGCCTCAAGAGGCGTCCGTACAAGGAAGTCGAGGCGAAGCTGGCCAAGAAGCACTCGCTGCGCAGCGGCGTGAAGTTCCACTCTGTCACGACGGCGCGCGACGAGCGCCCCATCGAGTCCGGCAGGGCGGCCATCGTCTTCTTTCCGAGCGGCTTTGTGCAGAGGACGATGATCGTCATCGAGGACGACGGGGTCTTCTACACGCTCGAAGTGCAGCCCATGAGCGGCAAGATCGACATCTACCTCGGGAAGCGGGAAGCCGGCAGCGACTTCTTTGAGGAGGAGGAGGGATGAGGCGCGGATTCACCTTGATGGAGGTGCTCATCGCGCTGGTCATCCTGGCCGGGTCGCTGACCATCCTGCTCGGCACCCAGGCCAACCACGTACAGATGGGCCAGGCCGCCAACGAGATGTCCATCGCGTCCATGCTCGGCCGCCTCAAGATGCTGGAGGTGGAGAGCGAGATCGCCGCCGACGGCTTCAACGAGGGCGAGCAGACCGACAACGGCACGTTCCGCAAGGAGGGCTTCAACACGTTCAAGTGGGAGGTCACCATTGAGCCCGTCGAGATCGACGAGACGGCCCAGGAGGCCCTGCTCGGCCAGGCCAACTCCACACTGTTCGGTGAGGGAGATTCGGGACAGGGCGGTACCTTTACCGGAAACGCCGCCTTCGCCAGCTACCTGCCGCTCGTCGTTGGGCTGATTCCCGAGTTCATCAACCGCCTCGGTGAGCGGGTTCGGAAGATCACGCTCGTGATTCAATGGGAGGGCGTCTACGGAGAGCGCACGCTGACGCTGGAGCAGTACATCCACGACCTCGGCCACGACAAGGAGCGCGAGGACAAGAAGGGACTGTCCGGGCAGTCCGACCCAAGTCTGCTGCTCGAGGGCGCCGGCGACCTCACGGGAGGCGGCAAATGACCACACGCCGTGGCTTCACATTGGTGGAAGTGCTGCTGGCGACTGCGGTCATCGCCAGCCTGCTGGTCATCGTCTGGGGGGCTGTCGCCATCAGCTTTGACACCCAGAGCTACATGTACGGCACGCTGGATCAGTACCAGCAAGTGCGGCTGACCGTGGACCGGATGAGCCGTGAGCTGGCCAGCGCGTACATCACGGAACACGCGAACAAGAAGGCGAACCTGCCCGGTCCCGAGGACCTCAACGACGCCTCCCCGGAAGAGCTCCTGGCCAAAGCCGAGGAGATCGAGGAGGAGCTCAGCAACCCGGAGGGAACGCCCCGACCGCGGGATGGCGCCATTGAGACCGCGTTTGTTGGCAAGGACGACGAGATGCACTTCACGTCCTTTGCGCATGTGCGCACGCAGGAGAACGAGATCTCGAGCGACCAGGTCGAGATCAGCTACTTCGTGCGGACGAGCCGCCGGCGCTCCCGAGACGGACGGCTGCGCAAGGAGCTCGCCCGACGCGAGGACATCAGCCTGGACGACGACGTCGAGGACGGCGGCATTGTCTACGTCCTCATCGAGGACGTCGAAGAGGTGGAGTTTCAGTATTGGGAGGAGGGCAGCGCCGACGACGAGGAGGGCGGCGGCAAGTGGGTAGGACGCTGGGACAGCCGCAAGAGCGACCAGCGCGGGAAGCTCCCGAGCCGGGTGCGCATTGAGATCAAGGTACCGATCCCGGAGACCGACCCGGTCCATTTCCGGACCTTCACCACACAGGCGCCCATCGTCATGACCGACATGTTGAGGTTCTGAGCATGTTGTACCGCATGGCCAGAGTGACGCATTGGGCCATCGAGTCGCTGTCGGCCCCGATGCGTCGGCGCCGCGCGCCGGCTCCGGTGGGACGCCGTGACCGTCGGGGTCTTGCGCTCCTCTTTGCCCTTGCGGTCATCGCGTTTCTGACGGTCTCGGTGCTGGAGTTCGCGTACCAGTCCCGCGTACAGATCTACCTGGCGGCCAACGCCCGCGACGACCTCAAAGCCCACTACCTCGCCAAGAGCGCGATGAACCTGGGCGTGCTCCTGCTCAACTTCCAATACGAGCTGGAGAAGGACGCGCTGGTCGGGCGCTTCATGCGCAACAGCAACTTCCAGATCTACCCTCTGGTCAACCTCTTCCTGTCGCCGTTCACTTCGGGGAGCTTGTCGACGCCGGTCGGCGGCATCGACCTCAAGGACAGTGGCGCCACCGGTTTTGGCATTGAGAATGGCAACTTTGAGGTGGCCATCGAGCCGGAGGAGGGCAAGCTCAACCTGAACGCCTTCGCCGGCGGGAATGTGCGCCAGAACAAGGTCACCTGGCTGTGCCTGCTGATGTTTGGCGACCAGCATGACGA